>NZ_NOIF01000035.1 GCF_002265265.1 Photobacterium sanguinicancri | reverse complement strand
ATAGGCTAACGGTTCTCGCTCGACTGAGCCCGTAGAGGACTTTCACCTCCTAGATCAACACCATGCTCGGCGCACAAAAAGAAAGCCTTTCTCAATGAGAAAGGCTTTTTTATTGGTAACTGCATTGATTCACGGTCATGCAATGTCTGCACAACCACGGCAACAGCGAGATTGGTATTACAGCACCACCAGGTAATCCGTCGGAGGATTTGGGATCGTCGCTTGCGCATAATGGTGCGCCACGACCCCTTTCGTTCTTTCGGTTGTACTGATTTTTTCCAGTTCATCGAGCAAATCACGCGGTAGCTTGATGTGCATCGAATACCCAAGATCTTTTGAATCTTTCAGATAGGTATCCGCTGATAATACTTTCACCAGCTTTTCAAAATCCTCCTGATAACCGTATTGTTTGACGGAATCTTCCGTTAACTCGCTGTAATCCGGGTGTTCACTTGGATCCCATGACGGTTTTTTCAGTTGTTTTTCTTCGCTGGTCAGCGGCTTGCCGTGTGGTGACGGCATACTCTCTGTCGCAGGAATGATTTTTTCACGAACGCGATTATCCCGCGCAGCCTGTTCGGTTGGCGGGTTCACTGAAGGCGCAATAGTAGGCGCACCTACATTAGCCGGTGAAATTATCACGCTGATGTCACTCCTCGGGCATCAGTTCAGGTTTTGATGCCTTACGCTATTGCCAATAATACTGTCGCTACGGTCCCCACTGCAGAGAGAATTTGGCCAGCCGTATAAAAATCATCGGTCTGTTGATTCACTTCTGCAGGATGATCCATTCCCAGCACACCATACGCAAACGACTCTCCTTTACTTGACGGTTCACCGCCCTCTTTAGAGGTCTCGAGCTCTGGGGCTGATTGTTTCGCATCTGCCGCTAATTTTTGTTTTGCTTCTTCTGAAATAGACACCGTTGTCTCGGCAACCGCTCCTTTTGGATCGCCATTGACTGCTTGATTCCTTCCTTCAACTTTCGTTGAGACCGCAGCCTGAGATTGTAACGTTGCCGGAGAATAGGTCAGGCTATTCCCCACAGTTCCTACTGTCATTATGGCCTCTCAGTAATGTAGAGCAACTCCACGTTATAAATATCGGCGACAATTAACAGAAGTTTAATTTTTTGTTAATTGCCGACGTGGCATATCAATCATCGTGCTGTTCCAAAAAAAGACGCAATGCTTGCGTAAACTCCGCAGGGTGAGAAATAAACGGCGCATGCGACGCACTGGCAAAGACTTGCCGTTGAGAACGCGGTGCTAATTCATCTAATTCCTGCGCAACTTTCACTGGCACCAAACCATCTAATCGCCCATACATTCTTAGCCAAGGCTGTTGAATACGTACGAGTTGATCACGTAAATCTACCTCGGCTAACTGCGTTAAACCTGCACTAAGTGCAGCTTGGTTTGGCTGAGGGCGTGATAATACGGCTTGTTTGAGCAACTTAATATCTTGCCGTGCCGTCGGGCTGCCCATCGCTTGTAAGGCCATAAAACGCTCAACGGTCAAACGGAAATCATCACTCAGTTGTTGCTGAAAATCAGTCAGTACTTGAGGCTGAATGCCTCGCCACGATGTTGCCTTATCAGCCGCAAATTTAGGAGAGCTCGCAACGGTCACTAATCGGCTTACACGCTCAGGAGCAAGTAATGCAGCCTGTGTTGCGATTAACCCACCTAACGACCATCCGACCCAAGTTGCAGCCGCTGGTGAATATTCAAGCAACAGATGTGCCATCTCTTCAATAGAAGCCCCGTCAATACCACCACTATGGCCATAGCCGGGTAAATCAACACAATGCACTCGAAAATAAGGTGTTAGCAGCGGTAATATCTGCTGCCATACCGCCCCATTCATGCCCCAACCATGAATGAGAACTAGATCCGAACCTTGGCCTTCAATTTGCCAATGTAGCTTGGTTGTCATTTACACTTCCTTTTATTCACCAATAACCCATCAGGATGGCATGGATGTTATCGGCTTCGCGATTTAGATCAATACTCGATTGGACCAACCAGCGCTGCCAGTTATGCCACCAACCATTATCAACTCAAGAACAAGTCTGGTGCCAACACTGTATAGAACACTTCCCACAACCGCCCTATTGTCGGCGCTGTGGTGCCACTACTTTAGCCGATGTTGAACAATGCGGAGCCTGTTTATCATCACCACCACCGTGGCAACGCCTTATCCGATTGGGAGAGTACCAACCACCATTACGTCAGTGTGTGCAACGCTATAAATTCAGCGGCAAGTTTTGGTTGGCTCATCCATTAGGCAAACATCTTGCAGCCAAAATTGATAATCCAGCTCCTGTGTTACTGCCCGTCCCTTTACACCCACTGCGTCGCTGGCAACGCGGCTTTAATCAAAGCACCGCATTGGCATGGTCGATTGCCGCATGTACCGACAGCCAAGTAGTGCCGCATGGTTTTCGCCGTATACGCCACACTCCAGTACAAAAACAGCTTTCTCGCCACCAGCGTCAGCAAAATTTACGGGGGGCATTTGAACTGACATTAAATAATTTACCCTGCCATGTCGCGATTGTTGATGATGTTGTGACCACGGGCAGTACGGTTGCAGAGCTAACTAAGATACTAAAAACAAATGGTGTACAAACAATCGACATCTATTGTATTTGCTATACGCCGATGCCTATGTGATCACAAAAAAACAGCAAAATAGTATTCAAATCATGGTAGGCGTGATTTGGGGATGATAGAAAGGGCGACTAAGAGTAGAATAGAATTAAATCTTACTAAATAAGTCAGGTATTACGTCGTGTCTATGATCACTATTACTGAAAACGCTCAGCAGCACTTCGGCAAGCTTCTTGCCCAGCAGCCTGAGGGAACAAATATTCGTGTCTTCGTGGTGAACCCAGGCACCCAAAGCGCAGAGTGCGGCGTATCGTACTGCCCACCTGAAGCTATTGAAGCAACCGATACTGAAATTAAGCTAGACCTATTCTCAGCTTACGTTGATGAGCTAAGCCTACCGTTTCTTGATGACGCGGAAATTGATTTTGTTACTGACAAAATGGGCTCTCAGCTAACACTAAAAGCACCTAACGCAAAAGTGCGTAAAGTGTCTGATGATGCAACGCTAATGGAACGTGTTGATTACGTTATCCAAACGCAAGTAAACCCACAACTTGCGGGTCACGGTGGTAACGTATCACTGGCTGAAATTACTGAAGATGGCATCGCTATCCTACAGTTTGGTGGCGGTTGTAACGGTTGTTCTATGGTTGATGTCACGCTAAAAGAAGGCATCGAAAAAGAGCTACTGGCTCAGTTTGAAGGTGAGCTAAATGGTGTTCGAGATATTACCGAACACGCACGTGGCGAGCACTCTTACTACTAACATCTCAATCCTATTTAGAGCGAGATCAGATGTATAAAAAAAGCCGCTAGACTATAGCGGCTTTTTATTGCGTGTAATTTAAACATCATATTGGCGTTAACCCGCCCAGGTGATCGTCACTTTTCGACGCCCCCAATTCCTGGCCGCTTGAATATCTTTTCCCATGTAGATATCAATCTTACGCGACCAACGCTTATTCATTTTATCCAGCACCACATACTCACCAGGTAAACCGGATATCTTCACTTTAGTGCCGTGCTTAATTCCCATGTTGAGCAAATCTCGCGAAACGGCAATGGCTTTCATCCCCGGCTTCAAACGATCTCCCCAAGCCGCAATACTGGGGTTTGCATTGGTTTGTGCACGTACCGAATTATATGCGGTAGCAGTAACATTCAAGGTTTTACTTTGTGTGCCAGCTAATACTTGGGGCGCAAAAATAAAGCTGGCCAATGCCAGTAATACAACCAAAAACCGACTATTCATATATTCACCTGAGCAATAATTGCGCACATTTTAAACACAACAAAGTCCAGATGAGTAGCATTTATTGGCGAAAAAAGAGCCAAATCCAGTTGAATAATTCTAACTACTTGTTGGCATTAGCGGTTTCCAGAAAAATATTTTTCTTCCATTGATACGTAAAAAGCACGGCTAAGCCAATTCCGCGCATGGCCATAAAACCAAGCATTGCCCCCCATAGTGCATGATTGCCATAATCCATCAGCAACCACCAAATCGCAAAGAAACTACAGGTAGCCACAAACATGCTGTTTCGCATCTCTTTGCCTCGGGTCGCACCAATGAAGATACCATCAAGCAAAAAACACCACATCGACACCAGCGGCACCGCCGCTAACCATGGTAAATAAATAGCGGCCTCTTGCTGCACCGCAGGGATATTTGAAATAAGTGCCACGATATTTGAACCAAATACCGTAAACATCAAGGTTAAGATAAGCGAGACCATCAAACTCCAAAACGTTGTCCCGACCAAATAACGGCCTAACTCGTCACGGTTACGCGCACCTATCGCTTTACCGACAAGAGCTTCCATCGCATAGGCAAACCCATCCATCGCATACGACACCAACATCAGAAAACTCATCAGTACCGCATTAGCCGCCACCGTATTATCCCCTAATGTTGCCCCGTAGAACGTCATAAAGGTGAAGGTAAGCTGCAAGCACAAGCTACGCAGAAAAATATCGCGATTCAGCTTAAGTAAGCGCCCCAATCCTTCACGTACTGCACCGATCTTTTCACGAACGGCGGGCAATGCTTGATCAATCCATTGACGAGAGACAAACCATAATCCCAACGCCATGCCACTGTAATCAGCAATGACGGAGGCGGCCGCGGCCCCCTGCACTTTCCAACCAAAGCCAAGTACAAACAAAACATCTAGCCCAATATTAACGATATTGGTGACAATCAAGAGCCACATCGGAGCGCGGGCATTCTGGCTACCGAGCAACCACCCCATGATGACAAAATTAGCAAGCGAAGCGGGGGCGCCCCAAATACGAATAGCGAAATATTGCTCAGCGTAGAGTTTGACTTGGTCACTGGCGCGACTGAAGGAAAAAATAAGGTCAGCAACGGGCTGATGGAATAACAGCAGTACTGCAGCCAATAACCACGCGAGGGTCAAACCTTGTAAGAAGGTACTGGCTTGGGCATCTTTGTCGCTCGCGCCATACGCTTGGGCGCTCAGGCCTGTAGTGGCCATCCGCAAAAAGCCTAACAGCCAAAAAGTGACGTTAATCATGGTGCCACCAACCGCGACACCACCGAGATACCAAGCATGATCGAGATGGCCAATCACCGCCGCATCCACCAGCCCCAATAAAGGCACCGTGATGTTTGACAGCACCATAGGCAAGGCCAAGGCAAAAACTTGAAGGTGGAGGGATTTATCCCTAAGGGCTGCGAGCACGAAAACCTCTTCACTGCTAGGCATCATAATGAGTAGATGCTCAAATAAGTAGAAACACAGTGTAGCGGCTTCCGTTTTGAGACTAAACCCTCGCTATGGCATCCAGCATAAAAGAGTCTGTACCAAAGTATTGAGCCAAACTAGGTAGTACTAACTAAGACAACGTTAACCAAGCCACACCACTAACCAGTGATCAGCCAGCAGCACCACAAACAAGGCTAATAGATGCCAGATAGAATATTTAAACGTCGCCCACGCATGCCCTTCACTGTCAGCAAATTTCAGTTTCCACGCATACCCGATAAACCCTAGGTTCAATAGGCTACTGCCAACAAGGTATAGCATGCCACTCATCCCTGTGAGCCAAGGTAGAACTCCCACTGCAAACAGCATGAAGGTATAGAGCAGCACCATGGTTTTAGTAAAGGCGATACCATGGGTCACCGGCAACATGGGGATCCCAGCTTTGGCGTAATCATCTCGTCGATGGATAGCTAACGCCCAAAAGTGAGGCGGCGTCCAGGTAAAGACCAACATCACTAACAAAAGTGCATGCGGGTCTAGCTGACCTGTTACTGCGGTCCACCCTAACAGTGGTGGTGCAGCGCCCGCTAAACCACCGATGACAATGTTTTGAGGCGTAGCGTGTTTCAACCACACGGTATACACCAAGGCATAGCCCACTAAACTGGCCATGGTCAGCCATGCTGTCAACGCATTGAGCTGCCATAGCAACGCAAAACCGACCGCCATCAACACCACCGCAAAGGCGATGGCTTTATGTGTTTCAATGCGTCCTTTCGCCAACGGGCGATGATAAGTTCGTGCCATTTTGGCATCAAATCGACGATCCAAGACATGATTAAACGCCGCGGCCGCAGCAGACTGAAAGCCAATCCCCGCCAAACCCAAAATAACCGCCTTCAGTGGAGGAATACCGGGAACCGCTAAACACATCCCAACCAAAGCGGTTAATAGCAGCATAGCCACCACTTTGGGCTTGGTCATAGTGAGATAGTCTTGCCATAACGCTGGCTTTGCCGATGATGCTGCGTGCGATCGAGGCGAGGTAAATACTTGTGACTTAGCCATGATGCTGCTCCTCTGCTGTCCATGCTTTCGTGCCCAACGCATGCGCGGCTGGGTTGTCCTTTGCCTGACGATAATCCAGCGCCAGTCGGTAGTTAATCGCCACTAAGGTCAGTAATAGCCCCAGACCCACCACGTTATGGGCAACAGCTATTGCGAGTGGTAAATGAGCAACCACATTGGTGATCCCCAATAGTATTTGCAGTGCTAATACTCCGCTCACCTTCGCGGCTAATCTGCGATATTGAGGATAACGAAGCAGTTGCCAAATCAACACCCCAGCAAATCCACAGACCACGACAGCACCTAAACGGTGCGTAACATGAATAGTGACGCGTTGAGAATAATCCAGCACCCCAAATTGATAGCTTTCGTGCTCAGGTTGGATAGGCGTAAACGCGCTGACATCATATTGTGCTAACCAATTGACTTCGCACAACGGCAATTGGGTACAGACCACCGCGGCATAGTTCGCTGCGGTCCACCCTCCCAACATGATCTGACCAATCACCACAATCAACGCACTGACGGCCATCATAACGAGTAACCTTGTCGGAGAGCGGTACTGTGACAATCCGGCGTCAGAAGGCGCATGCTGCTGACAGTTTTGTTCACCTACAATCTTCTCGTTAAATTGTTCAAACGTATCAACAGGCAAAATCGGCTGAGGGCTGACTTCAAAATCTAATTCATTAAAGGCGTGCTGCAACTTTTGATCACCACCGCTAGCTAACGGTGGTGAGGGCACATCGAGTGAATCAGAAGGCAATGCTAATAAGGCGTGTAACTGCCGTGCTTGTTGTCGCACTCGCAAAGCCAACAGCAATAAAAGTGACGCAATCGTAAAGCCACCAAGCAAATGCCCCATCACAACGATAGGCATTAGGTTTAATGTCACTGTCCACATACCCAATGCTGCTTGAAAGCACACGACAATGAGTAAACAAATAGGCAGTTTTTTAGGGCGGGATATTTGTTGCCAAGAGGCAATATTAATCAGCAAGATCAACACCCCCAAAGAACCAGCAACATAGCGATGGATCATTTCGTTCCATGCTTTTTCAACTTCAACTGGCGCATCAGGATAGGACAATTGCGCCTGAGCTAATTGTTCCGCAGTCTGAGGAACCGTCAACGTGCCATAACACCCAGGCCAATCAGGGCAGCCAAGCCCCGCTTCGGTCAATCGTGTATACGCCCCTAAAATAATCACGATCAATGACAATCCCAGTGTGGCGTACACTAAATATCGATACGTCGTATTCGCCATAGGCTCTCCTTAGCCAATTTTAGACACCTTCAATAAGCGCTTTAAATCACGAAGCACATCTTTCCCCTGTGCCAAAATAGCCGTTTTATCGCTGACCAGTGGGTAAGCCATCATCACATTCCCTAATGGGTCGGCGATATAAATAGCTTTGGTGCCAAATTCAAACGTATTAATTTGAGCAACAACATGAGGAGGGATAGAAAGCAATTTGATCCCCGTAAGATGGGACTGTATTTCTGTCGATAATGTCGCTTGTGCCGACTCCGCCACCAGCACCGTACTATCAACCCGATCTTTCCCCGCCCCTACGGCAACGGGTACTTGGCGTAAATTGAATAACGCACCTTGGCAGGCACTGTCACACTGTTCCGGCAGTAAATAAATCAGACGCCATTGCCCTTCCTTACTGCCGCCTAATTCGGTCAACCATTGCGGCGTGAGCGGTGAATCCAGTAACTTACCGCGATTGGTGATCCCGCCTTGATACCAATTCAAATCCAGCACCAATTTAGCTAACAACAGTGGCAACACAAATATGCCTAACAGCAGTAACAACGCACTCCGTTTGCTTCCTTGTTTGCTCATGCTCTCGTCCTTTTTAACCACCAGAAGGCTAACCCAGAAATCGCCATCGCCATCAAAAACCATTGCACGGCATAAGCGTAGTGTTTATGCGGCCCCATCACGACTGGCGTCCAAGTTTGTTGTAACGCCAAGGCATTATCGGGATCGATTTGTAAAACCCAGGGTTTAAGCGGTAAATCCATCTGCTGAGATAGCAAAGTTAAATCGATCACTTGCACTCGTTGCGGCCACTCTATCGTTGCACTGGGCGCTGCTAATGTGGGCATTAGTGAGGGCGGTGCGATAATCCCCTCAACGCGTAATTCCCCATGATGTTCAGGCAAAACAGGTAATTGCTCACGGTACGTTGGCGCGGCAATCCAACCCAGATTAACCAGTACCCAATCCTTATTCACTTTGAGGGGGTACAGCAGGTGATAACCCACTCGACCACGATAAATTTGGTTATCGAGCAGCACGGCATAACGGTGTTCAAACGCCCCATGAAGCGTTAACCCATACCATCGCGGATCGCTCGGCAAACTAGCTAAGCTGTAATACATCTGTTCACTGCGGTGCTTCAAGGCATGGCTTAATGCCTCTTTTTCTTGCGCCCGCGCTAATTGCCACAAGCCTAACTTGACCAATGTCAGCATTACCGCCACAGTAAAAAGTATGAATCCGATCCGTCGCATACCACCTCATATCAACCGATTACTGCCTGCCGGAGTGTTTACATGCTGATCAAAGCCCTTGTTGTTTGTTTGTTGGTATTCATCATTTTTAATCTTTTCCGTGCACTGCCTGTGATGCTCGGCAAGCGCCAAGGTGTGCCGCTTTCTCGCTACTTAGGTCACCGATTATGGTTATCTGTTGTGGTATTTGCATTATTGCTGATTGGCATTGCAACAGGACTCGTTGAGCCTAATCCTCGCCCGTTTTAGCCATCAACCTAGGTCTAAACACAGCAGTTGCAATGCTCATTCAAATGGCCAATTAAAGAATGTAGACGAAAGTGAATAGCCCCAACCACACCACATCGACAAAGTGCCAATACCAAGCGCCCGCTTGAAACGCAAAGTGCTTTTCTGCACTAAAATGCCCTTTGAGTACCCGACACCACACAATAAATAAGATGATGGTACCTAAGGTGACATGCAGCCCATGGAAGCCCGTCAGCATAAAGAAGGTATTACCGTAGACACCTGAATCTAACGTTAGACCCATATCCTGATAAGCGTGAATATATTCCACCCCTTGTAGGTAAACAAACAGCCCCCCCAGCAATACAGTCAACAATAAAAACAAGGTCAAACGAGGGCGGTTATCTTTTTCTAACGCGGTGTGGGCGATATGAATAGTGACCGATGAGGTCAACAAAATAAGGGTGTTATAAAGCGGTAAACCCAATGGCCCCATCGCCTGTGTCTCGCCACCGCTTGGCGTGACAATCAATGGCCACTGGGCAATAAACTCGGGCCATAACACGGCATTGGTCATTGCATTGTTTCCTGCACCACCCAGCCATGGCACCGCAATCATGCGCGCATAAAATAGTGCGCCAAAGAAAGCGGCAAAGAACATGATCTCGGAAAAAATAAACCAGCTCATGCCTTGGCGAAACGAGCGGTCCAATTGCGCACTGTATAAGCCGCCCATCGACTCTCGAATCACATCCCTAAACCACCCCGTCAGCATGATGAGTAAGAGACCAACACCGGCCAGCAACACCCAAGGTCCCTGCCCAGCCATGAGTCCACCAACGGTTGAACCGGCACCGAGCGCAATCAAAAAAAGTGCTACAGCCCCCACAATGGGCCATGCACTGGTGGCGGGTACATAATAGGTTTCATGCTTATGGTTAGGGTGCGTTTCAGCCTGTGATGACTGAAGCGGTGTCATCGCTTGATCGTGTTCGTCGTACGGGTTTGCCATTGTTATAACCTCATTGTGTTTGCGCAGTATCTGTCGGCTGCGCGTCATACAAGGTGTAAGCTAAAGTGAGCGTATTAATGTCATCAGGCAGATCAGGATCGATATAAAACACCAAAGGTAGCTCTGCTGACGCACCCGCCTCTAATGGCTGGTGATTAAAACAAAAACACTGAATTTTATTGAAGTACTTGGCGGCCAGTCCCGGTGAAACGGATGGTACGGCCTGACCAACACTGGCTTTAGCAGTCAGGTTTTGCGCCGCATAAGCAATTTTATGGGTTTCACCGGGGTGCACTTCCATCCGCGTCACTTGCGGTGTAAATGTCCACTTCATGCCCTGATTGATGTAAGCCACGAATTCAACCGTCACCGTTCGACTGGTATCAATCCGATTCTCAGCAATTGCGGCAGGCGTTGACGAGGTTTTGCCATTAATCCCAGTGATATCGCAAAACACGTCGTAGAGCGGCACAAGTGCAAAAGCAAAACCAAACATCGCAACGGCCATCATCACTAAGGACCACACTGAACGCTGCTTTTTCTTAGCCGAGTCTTGAAGATCTTGATTCGCCATAACCGCCCCTAATCTACTTTGGGTGGCGTCGAGAAGGTATGAAGAGGTGCAGGTGACGGCACTGTCCACTCAAGCCCTTCGGCACCATCCCATGGTTTTGCGGCCGCAGGCTCTCCACCTCGAACACATTTGATGATGACAGCTAAGAAAATAAATTGTGATAAGCCAAACAAGAAGCCACCAATACTGACCACCATGTTCACATCAGCAAACTGAAGCGCATAATCAGGAATACGGCGTGGCATCCCCGCTAAACCAAGGAAATGCATAGGGAAAAAGAGAATGTTAACTGACACCACCGAGCACCAAAAATGCCATTTTGCTAAGCGCTCATCAAACATGTACCCCGTCCATTTAGGGAGCCAGTAATACGCTGCCGCCATGATCGAGAATATCGCTCCAGACACCAGCACATAATGGAAATGTGCCACCACAAAATAGGTATCGTGATACTGGAAATCAGCAGGCGTTATCGCCAACATCAAGCCAGAGAAACCCCCGATGGTAAACAAGATGATAAAGGCGATCGCAAAGAGCATTGGCACCTCAAAGGTCAGCGATCCTCGCCACATGGTGGCAACCCAATTAAACACCTTCACCCCAGTTGGCACGGAGATCAGCATGGTACAATACATAAAGAAGAGTTCAGCCGCGACGGGCATCCCCGTGGTGAACATGTGGTGAGCCCAGACTAAAAAGCTCAACCCGGCAATCGAGGCGGTCGCATAGACCATCGAACTATAACCAAAGAGTCTCTTACGAGAAAATGCAGGGATAATGGCAGAAATGATACCGAAACTCGGCAAAATCATAATATAGACTTCAGGATGCCCAAAGAACCAGAAGATATGCTGGAACATCACAGGATCGCCCCCGCCTGCCGCATCAAAAAAGCTGGTACCAAAGTATTTATCGGTCAGCACCATGGTGACCGCACCCGCTAACACTGGCATAACCGCGATCAATAAGAATGCCGTGATCAGCCATGTCCACACAAACAGCGGCATCTTCATGTAAGTCATACCTGGCGCGCGTAGATTCATGATGGTCACAATCACATTGATTGCCCCCATGATGGAACTGATCCCCATGATATGAATAGCAAAGACAAACAACCCCGTACTGGCAGGACTGTACGTGGTGGAAAGCGGCGCATAGAAGGTCCAACCAAAGTTGGGACCGCCGCCTTCCATAAATAACGAAGCCAGCAGCATGGCAAATGCAAAAGGCAGGATCCAAAAGCTCCAGTTATTCATCCGCGGTAACGCCATATCTGGCGCACCGATCATCAAAGGCACCATCCAGTTCGCTAACCCTGTAAAAGCGGGCATTACAGCACCAAATACCATGATTAAGCCGTGAACTGTGGTCATCTGATTAAAAAAGTTAGGCTCAACTAACTGTAATCCAGGCTGAAAAAGCTCAGCACGGATCACCATCGCCATCGCACCACCCGTCAAGAACATCGCAAAGCTAAACATTAAGTACAGCGAACCGATTTCTTTATGATTAGTGGTCAGCACCCAGCGCATTAACCCTTTAGGTTGATGACCATGCTGGTGCTCATGATGGCCATGACCCGCCTCGTTATGGTTTGAATGCTCACTCTCGGATGGCGGCGAATCAGGCTGCTCAACGTCGGTTTGCTCTCGTAACATATCCGTCATTGGTCTCTTGCTCCCTTAAAGATTCTCGCCATTCAACACGGCTTGTACTTCGGCGGCTTGCACCGTATCGCCAGTATCATTTCCCCATGCGTTACGCTCGTAAGTGATCACTGCCGCGATCTCTTTTAGACTTAACTGCGGGCCAAAAGCTTGCATCGCCGTACCTGCCTTACCGTGTACAACAATCGAAATATGCTCAAGCTTCTTACTTTTATCGACCGACAATCCCTGGCCAGCCAGCGCAGGGAATGCACCAGGGATCCCTTGCCCTGCCTGCTGATGACACACAGCGCAACGTGTCTGATAGGTTTTTTCACCCAGCGCCATCAATTCATCCATAGGTAACTGCATATCTAACAAACGTTGCTCTTCTTCACGGGCTTGTTGCTGAGCAACCTTAGTGGTTTGTAACCACTCTTCGTAATCCACTTGAGTTTTCGCAATCACCACAATCGGCATGAAGCCATGGTCTTTACCACACAGCTCTGCACATTGGCCGCGATAAATACCCGGCTCTTCAATACGGGTCCACGCTTCGTTAATAAAGCCTGGATTAGCATCTTTTTTCACCGCGAAAGCGGGTACCCACCACGAGTGAATGACATCTTGAGAAGTAATAAGAAAACGAACTTTTTGACCAATAGGCAGAATTAAAGGGCGATCGACTTCAAGTAAGTAGTTATCGCGTTTTTCACGTTCGTTGGCTATTTGGGCGGGTGATGTCGCTAACAGCGAGAAATACTCAACATCTTGGTCAAAGTAGCTATAGTGCCACTTCCACTGCGAACCGGTGATCAGCACAGTCAGATCGGGTTTCGTCGTATCTTCCATCGCCAGCAAGGTTTTGGTTGCAGGGATCGCCATCACAATCAAAATCACAAATGGAATTAGCGTCCATAGGATTTCAACTTTGGTGCTTTCATGGAAAGACGCGGCAACGGCACCACGCGATTGACGATGATGAATAATGGCCCAAAACATGACCCCAAACACGATGATCCCTATCACGACACAGATGTAAAAAATTGTCATGTGGAGATCAAAAACCTGCTGGCTAATGTCGGTGACCCCTTGGGTCATATTCAGTGGCATGGTTTTCGTTTCGGCTGCAACTGGTAGTGCCCAAAAGGCAGCAAACAGCCCATAGAACAATTGGCGAATTGTCACCCCGATCCCTCCCCTGGTAACACCAACAAGACGATATCCCTAAGTGCATGAGCAGGAAAAAACCGCATCACCTGCGCATGAAATTAACACTTCATTTACATTTAACTTAGGACATGATCTGGCGATAGTGCAATAAATTACCAGTTTAAAAATAGAGAGATAATAAACGAAGCGACACCCAAAACCATTCGACTTTAGGTGAAATAGCTAGATAAAAAGGGCGTTATAGGCGGAAGTGAACAACAACAGGAGTCAGGCGATATTTTAAGCTAGTCATCTTGGCAACCCAGCGCTGCCATGAACGCCAGCGACCGCAGTGATGATCGAAAGGACTTTGGTAACTCACCAATTCAGCCCAAGGCAGCCAATTGAGTATCTGCTGGGCGGATTCAGCAAAGCCATGCTGGTACTTTTCTGTCCCCATTTTTTGCGCTAATAACGAATCACATGCATCTCCTGCCAGTACAACACACGCTTCAAGCTTACTGAAATGACAACCAATACGTTGGATAAACTGAGCCAGTTGGCTGTTATTGCATTGCAGTAATGCTTGATCACACATCAAGAGTACAGGGACATTATTCATGGCAGGGAGCGCTTTTAACCAACTCAGTTCAGTGACAGAACCAGTGCGCATGGTATAACGTTCGCTTTTATGAAAAAGACGTTCACGCCAAAGTAAATTCTCGTCGGTATCTAGCTCGAACCAACGGCATCTTCCGTTATCTAGTCGGTAAAATCGGGTATCTAGCCCTGCCCCCACATTGATGACGTAGCCATTGGGATTACGGCGTAGAAACTGTAAAACCACCTTATCGCATTGCAAGGTTAAGGTGGCGTGCAGCAATTGACGCTCGGTAACATTACCCGATAAACAATCAGGGACAAGGTGGCATTGGCTGCATGCCGCCGCCGCCACAGGATCATAGATCAGTCCATTATCATCCATGCTTTCTCGGCTGCGAAGCCAAAGCGGCTGGAGCAATTTCGGTGGTATCTTGTAGCGTACTGGACTGCCCATGATTTTTCATCTCCCTATGATCACTCAGATCGGCGAACATGCTCACTGGTGAGCACACTCAATGGTGAATACAGAGATGATAATAACTCTCATTTACTTTTGCAAAGATATTCTCTGGATCTTCTAAATCAGAGAAAACAATACAAGGCAGGCAATAAAAGACAGGCAATAAAAAACGCCCGTCGGTATGACGAGCGCTTGATGAAAGTGAAGCGATGAAGGTGTGGGGCTGAAAATTACATCCAGTCACTGTTGCGAATAACACCAACCGCAATCCCTTCAATTGAAAGGTGCTGATGGCTTAAATCGACCACAATCGGCGCAAACTCTTCATTTTCAGCATGCAGTAATACCTGCGAGCCTTTTTTCTCTAAGCGTTTCACGGTGACATCATCATCAACACGAGCAACAACCACTTGGCCGTTATGCACGTCTTGCGTTTTATGCACCGCCAGTAAATCACCATCCATGATGCCGATATCTTTCATACTCATACCGCTAACACGCAATAAGAAATCTGCGCGAGGCTTAAAGAGTGACGCATCCACTTCATAATGTGTTTCAACGTGTTCTTGCGCCAAAATAGGCTCACCAGCAGCAACTTGGCCGATAAGTGGTAACCCTTTTTCTTCTGGCTCATCATTACTGGCAATAAGGCGGATGCCTCGTGAAGCACCAGGAATAATTTCAATCACCTGCTTACGCGCAAGTGCTTTTAAATGTTCTTCTGCAGCATTCGCAGAGCGGAATCCAAGTTCACGCGCTATTTCAGCACGTGTAGGCGGCATTCCAGCATCTTCGATTTTTGCTTTGATTAGCTCAAAGACTTCTTGTTGGCGCGGCGTTAACGGCTTCATAGCATACCCTGTCTTTTTATACAGTCACTGTGAGTATATCCAGTGTTAGCCTGCTTGAAAAGCGACTTGTCGATCAAAACAACAATTAACTTTTACCTGCGGTATATCTCCACGTAAACCTCTGCCGAAATACATTATTACGCCTGATAATTTAGTGAGCGCCATCACTAAACAATTAGTTAGCAAATATGAACAATAAAAATGTCACCTTTACCATCTTCTAAATGATTTTCGCTGCAAGATTGCGCGTGTTTAATGATATCCTTGCCTCGTTAAAAAACCGAGGCTAGTAAAAGATATGTCAAGTTGGCAGAAATTTTATCAAAAAACACTCAATTTGCCGCTTTCTCTGCTGGTTAAAACGCATTCAATTCCGTCTAACCCAGTAGAAGATTTGGCGTTAGACTTAGCGCGTCCTATCATCTATATCCTACCTTTTCGTTCAACAACGGATTTGGTAACACTACGTCGCAGCACAAAAGAGCTTGGCCTTCCAGACCCACTCTCACCGCTCGAAATAGGTGATCGCACATTCAATCGCTTTGTCTTTGTCGCAGATGCTCCCAGTATTTTTGGCAGCGATGGTGAATTACCACCCTCGTCGCTCATTCAGTTCACTGAACTACTCGAACTGCACAAACAAGATGCTGAACTTGATATTCAGCTGATCCCTGCATCGATTCTATGGGGTCGTAAGCCAGGTAAAGAAACCAATCATAAACCGGTTCTGCGTGCCTTAACGGGCCCAGAAAAGATGTTTACAATATTGGCACACGGTCGTGACTGTATGGTGCGTTTAAGCTCACCAGTATCGTTACGCTACATGGCTGATCACCACGGCATTGATAACGCAATAGCGCATAAACTGGCGCGTGTCGCTAAAATTCACTTTTCTCGCCAACAACTGGCAGCTTCTGGTCCTAAATTGCCAGATCGCCAATTGCTGTTTAAACGCCTATTAGCGTCTAAAGCCATTGAAAAAGTCGTGGAAGAAGAAGCATTAAGCCGCGATGTGCCGATCGAGAAAGTGCGCAAAGAAGCCGTCGATATGATGGAAGAAATTGCCGCTAACTTCTCATACTCATTGATCCGTCACGGTGAGCGTATTCTTGGCTGGTTCTGGAATCGCTTGTACCAAGGCTTGAATATTCACAACGCGCAGCGTGTTCGTCAGTTAGCCCAAGACGGCCATGAGATTGTGTACGTGCCTTGTCACCGTAGCCACATGGATTACTTGTTGCTGTCGTACGTCTTGTATAAAGAAGGCTTAGTGCCGCCGCACATTGCTGCGGGCATCAACCTGAATTTCTTCCCTGCAGGCCCGATCTTCCGCCGCGGTGGTGGTTTCTTTATTCGTCGTAGCTTTAAAGGTAACCGTCTGTACTCGACCGTGTTCCGTGAATACTTGGCCGAGCTGTTTGCCAAAGGCTATTCGGTAGAATACTTCAGCGAAGGTGGCCGCTCACGTACTGGTCGTTTACTACCGGCCAAAACCGGCATGTTATCAATGACGATTCAAGCGATGCTGCGTGGTCTCAACCGTCCCGTGACGTTAGTTCCTGTTTACATCGGTTACGAACACGTGATGGAAGTCAGCACCTACGCCAAAGAACTACAAGGTAAACGTAAAGAGAAAGAAAACTTTGGCCAAATCCTGCGTACCTTACGAAAATTACGTAACTTTGGCCAAGGGTACGTAAACTTCGGCGAACCTATTCCGATCAATCAATATCTGAATGATCACGCGCCGGATTGGCACAAAGACATCGACCCGATTGAACCGCAGCGTCCACACTGGTTAAACCCAGTAGTAAATAGCTTAGCGGTGAAAATGATGACTCACATTAACGATGCGGCAGCCACCAATGCCCTGACGCTATGTGGTCTGGCACTGTTGTCATCACGACAGCGCGCGTTAAGCCGTGAAGAGCTAGAGCAGCAAGTCACATGTTACTTAGAGTTAATGCGTAATACGCCATACTCAGAGCAAAGTACCATGCCTTCTGAAGATGCTGCAGACTTGGTCCCTCATGCGATCGAGATGGATAAATTCTTGGTTGAGCGTGATGCGTTAGGTGAGATTATCTCGCTTGATCGTGAGCAATCGATCTTAATGACCTATTACCGCAATAACATCATTCACTTGTTTGCACTGCCATCGCTGATTGCCCATATTGTGGTGCAATATCAGACCCTAACGGTTGATGAAATTCACGATCAAGTTGAAAAACTGTACCCATTCTTAAAAGCAGAACTATTCCTACGCTATGAAAAAGAAGAATTAGGTGCGGTGATTGATGAGCTGATTGCAGAGCTTGTTCGCCAGCGTCTATTGCTTAATGATGGCGTTCATATTTCGATGAACAATGCCCGCATTGGCCCACTACAGCTGCTTGCACGCACCATCTCTGAAACGCTGCAACGTTATGCTATTGCTCTTACATTACTGCGTACAGAACCGCAAATGATGAAAAGTGATTTAGAGCAGCAAAGCCAAATGATGGCACAGCGTCTAAGTCGCCTACACGGGATCAATGCACCTGAGTTCTTCGATAAAGGGGTGTTTGCAACGCTGGTTAAAACACTGCGTGAAGAAGGCTATCTTAACGAAGAGTGTCATGCGGTTTCACGTCCAGTGGAAGAACTGGCCGATCAGTTAGCAAGTCTGGTTTCGCCAGAAGTGAAACTCACCATTCACGCGGTCATGAGCCGTGAAGAGCGTGAGATCACTAACGATTAAGCCAAGCTAATCACATCATCTAAAGCCGCTTTCGAGCGGCTTTTTTTGCATTTAATCATCTCTTGCAGTCCATTTTCAGCACATGAATACGCTTTAGAGCAATAGGTACACCATAACTCTAAAGCCAATAACCATCAGATTTACAACAATAAAAATATTTAGCTTACCTTAGATGTACAGCTTTAAGGCTTTTAGTTCACGCTAACCCTAAAGCTCTATGATACCAATATAATTAAGTCACTGATCATTCTAGCTGGTTAGCCACAGATACAAAAAAAGCACCAGAAGGTGCTTTTTAGTCACGGCATGATCTGCTCTAAATACGGTTAGAAACAGACGCTCCAACCAATACCGATACAAATCAGCATGCCGACATAATTGTTATTTAAGAATGCCTGAAAACATGGTTCACGTTCGCGATCACGCAGTAGTTGTTGCTGATAGACAAACAAACCAGAGGCTAGCAGTAAGAACCAGTAGTACACTTGGCTCAGTGACAACACGACACCGACTGCAATCAACAAGACTAATGTCGCGAACTGTAACCCACCCACTATCATCTTGTCGAAACGGCCAAACAAGATCGCGGTCGATTTAATCCCGACTTTCAAGTCATCATCACGATCAACCATCGCATATTGAGTATCGTAGGCAATCGTCCATACAATATTGGCCAAGAACAACAACCAAGCCGCGGGGGGTAACTCACCCGACTGGGCTGCATAGGCCATTGGGATCGACCAACCAAACGCCATCCCTAGTACCAGTTGAGGCAAATGGGTATAACGCTTCATGAACGGGTATGTGGCCGCCAATAACAACCCCACCACAGAGAGCATGATGGTTAAGGTATTCATGGTAAGTACCAATAAAAATGACACCAGTACCAATAAACCAAATAACCCCAACGCTTCACGTTCCGACACCTTGCCCGAGGGCATTGGACGGTGCGCAGTACGCTTCACATGGCCATCAAAATTACGATCGGCGAAATCATTAATCACGCAGCCGGCGGCCCGCATAAAAATCACGCCCAACACAAAAACAATCAGCACTTCCCAGTTAGGAAAGCCGTCGGCAGCAAGAAACAGCGCCCATAATGTAGGCCAAAGCAGCAGCAAGCTGCCAATCGGTCGATCAAACCGAGCAAGTTGACAATACGCTTTCGCCTTGGTCATCGCTAACATTGGCTCTCCTTGGTGTAGATAGGTGCTTGGGCGAGAAAGAGTTCCGCCACCAGCAACGGTTTTTCGTTTATCCATAAGCGAGAGCGGCGCGCCCATAACGGGGATTCTGTCGTACCTACATCCGCAACCTCTAACGCATCACGGCGTGCGCTGCGATCGGTGAAAACACGAAAGCCCAATGGCATTTCGCCTAACTGTTCGAGGTCACTTTCTTGCCCTGTTAGGGTTGAGATTGGGATCAAGGTGCGCGCGAAAACCCAAGGCTCATCATCACCTCGTAAGATCACTTTCCGCATCAGGCAATCAGCATCACCAATTAACGCGCGTTCATCATCCGTCAACGCAGTACGTGCAATCTTAACCTGCTCAATTAAAGACACAGTAAAGACTTCACAATGGCGCTGAAAACGACGTGACAATGAATCCTGTTCAAGCAACCAATGCCCAATTTCGGTGCCCTCAATGCCTAAGTGATCCGGTAATTGCCACTTCGCATCATCTAATAGAGGTTTGTACAACTGCTTGAATTTTGACATTTTTCCAAATCAAATTCTGGCAAGCATTCATAAAATAGCTTGGTAGAATGTGGTTAATTTATTACCATTAAGGTTCACTATTGTAGCAAGCTGTAACGGGTACGAATATCGTTACGATCGAAAGAAAGCGATTCCTGACAGTTAATTCCCACAAACTGATGAATATTATGATGAAATCAAAAATCGTTAACCTAATGCTACTCCTGACCTGTATGCTGTTTTCTCCGCTTTCCTTGGCAGAAGAAGAAACTGCCCAAGCTAAGCCGCAATATTCGTATTACACGTTAGCACCCGATATTACGACCAACTACGTTACCCAAGGCAACCGTTTAGGCTATCTTCGCCTCCAAATTGATCTAATGGTGATAGACCCAAGCTTAATCAAAATAGTAGAAGAACATTCACCGCTGATCCGTGATGCCATTATCACTATTATCGGCCGCCAGCCAGAAGCAAAAGTAAAATCACTGGCGGGTCGTGAAGAAATTCGCCAAATATGTCTCGATACCGTTAACGAGCTATTAATCGCCGAAACCAATCAAAAGCTGCTAACAGAACTGCTATTTACCAAGTACTTATACCAGTAATACCAACCTCATTGCTGGTTAGCAAAAAAGACAAAAGGCACTCCGAGGAGTGCCTTTATTGTTACCAGTCAGCGCTGTTCAGTGTAACGTCACCATACTAAGCGGCAACATCTTCCTGCGAGGGATGTGCTTTCAGGTACTCAGCCACCGCTTGCTGTTGCTCTGCTGATAGATATAAACCTAACTTACTACGGCGCCATAATGCATCTTCTGCCGTTTGCACAAATTCATGCGCTACCAAGTAATCAAGTTCACAAGCTGTTAGGCCCTGACCAAAATCAGTCCCCATCTGCTCTTGTTTTTCCACGCCAGCTACAAGTTGTAACGCTCGTTCACCATAATTCGTTAGCCAGCGATCAACCGTAAAGTCATCCAACCAAGGGTATTGTTGCATCAACTGTTGCTGAGCCTGGTCGCGGTTAAAGTGGGCACTAGCTCCCGGCAAGTATGAATCAGCGGTCCACGATGGCTGCATCTGCGCAAAGAAGGGAGATAGATGGTTCATTGCCGCTTCAGCCAATTTACGATAAGTCGTTAACTTGCCGCCAAAAATAGACAGTAATGGTGCATTTTGACCATCCTGCTCCAACTCTAAGGTGTAATCACGGGTTATCGCTTGTGGTGAATCCGATTCATCATCACACAATGGGCGTACCCCACTGTAGGTCCATACCACATCGTCACGTTGCAGTGTTTTTTTGAAGTTATTGTTGTAAACGTTAAGCAGATAATTGATTTCGCTTTCATCAATCGCCACTTCACGTGGATCGCCTTGGTACTCCACATCCGTGGTACCAATAATTGAGAAACGGTCTAAATAAGGGATCACAAACACAATGCGGTTATCTTCGTTTTGTAGAATGTACGCCTGTGGCTGATCGTGCACGCGTGGCACCACAATGTGTGACCCTTTAATCAAGCGAATGTTTCGCGGTGATGCCTGCGCTAAACTTTGGTCAAAGAACGCTTTTACCCAAGGTCCCGCCGCATTCACTAAGGCATGTGAGCGGCGCTCAAAAGTTTGGTTAGTTCGCATATCACGGATCGTAACACGCCAAATGTCGCCCTCACGAAGTGCTTGCTCGACACGGCAACGGTTACGGACTTCCCCGCCCTTTTCTGCCGTTTCCATTGCATTCAGAATCACGAGGCGCGCATCATCTACCCAACAATCTGAATATTCAAATCCACGGGTAATTTCAGGGGCCAATACCGAATCGGCACCAAACTTGAGGCCTTCACTCGCAGGCAGAGTCGTACGCTTACCTAGGTGATCATAAAGGAATAAACCAGCACGGATCATCCACGCAGGGCGAAGGTGAGGACGGTGAGGCAAACGAAAACGCATCGGACGAGCAATATGCGGCACTTTACGTAATAACACCTCACGCTCAGCCAAGGCTTCACCGACCAAGCGAAACTCATAATGCTCTAAATAACGTAAACCACCATGGATAAGCTTCGAACTGGCAGATGATGTTGCTGAAGCAAAGTCATTAGCTTCATATAAACCAACCTTAAGGCCACGACCAGCGGCATCAGCGGCAATCCCCGCCCCATTAATACCACCACCCACAACAATTACGTCGAGCACTTCATTGCGTTCTACTACCATGCGATCTACCTCACCTTTGATCTGACTCTTCGTTAATCTCAAAATCGAAACAAAACGAACATTAAAATGCTCGATTGCGAACATAGTAGCGAACATATTGATCAAGATCATCACAATTCTTGCTGTTTATTCGTACAGCATGATCATTAGCACAAAAAAAACGGGCTACCCAATAAAGGTAGCCCGTTCGTTTTCGAAAATAGAAGAGGTTAAGCAATAATCTCGAGATGAATCTCGTGCTCTATCACTCGTTGGTTCAATTCCGCTGGTGGTTGCTGATCAGTAAACAGCATATCGATTTGGCTAATGTCTCCCAAGTTCACCATAGCATTACGACCAAACTTAGTATGGTCGACGCCCAACATGACACAGCGGCTGTTTTCAATAATTGCCTGCTTAACGCGCACTTCATGGTAATCAAAGTCCAGTAATGAGCCATCAAGGTCAATACCACTGATGCCCATGATCCCGAAATCTAATCGAAATTGAGAGATAAAATCGAGGGTTGCCTCACCGACAATACCGCCATCGCGGTTACGTACTTCACCGCCGGCCAAAATCACCCGAAAATCATCTTTTCCCGTGAGAATACTCGCCACATTGAGGTTATTCGTTACCACGCGCAAGTCATTATGATCCAGCAAGGCACGAGCAACCGCTTCGGGGGTAGTACCAATATCAATAAATAGGGTCGCACCATCTGGAATGTGAGAGGCCATCGCTTGGGCAATGCGGTCTTTTTCGGCCAGTTGCATCACTTTACGGGTACTGTATGAGGTATTCACAGAACTAGAAGGAATGGTGGCGCCACCATGGTGACGACGAATTTTGTTGTCAGCCGCCATTTCGTTTAAATCACGACGGATTGTTTGTGGGCTGACGTTAAAGCGATCAACTAAATCGTCGGTACTGACATAACCCTGTGTTTTCACAAGATCGATAATTTCTTGATGACGTTTACTCTGCTTCACTGCTCACGCGGCTCCTAGTTACAACAAGGCTCCGCGAATACGGAGCCTTATCATATTACCTACAGCACTCTTAAGATGCCAATGATGGCGATCTCAATCAGGCATTTTGTTCTGTTACATGGTGGTCATGCTCAATCTTTTTCTCACCCACTAACGCCAGTGTTAGGAAGAAGATAGAGAAACCACACGATGCCGTCAGTACCAGGAAGCCACCATCCCAACCAAAGTGGTCAACGGTATAGCCTAAGACTGCATTTGCTGCCACTGCACCACCTAAGTAACCAAACAGACCCGTCAGACCAGCAGCAGTACCCGCTGCTTTCTTCGGTGCAAGTTCTAGTGCGTACAGACCAATCAGCATAACTGGACCGTAGATCAAGAAGCCAATTGCAACCAACGCCATCATATCAACCGTTGGGTTACCCGGAGGGTTGAACCAGTAAACCAATACCGCCACGGTCACTAATGCCATGAACAAAATACCCGCTGGCGCACGACGGCCTTTGAAGAATTTATCCGACATCCAACCACACAATAGTGTGCCAGGGATACCAGCCCACTCGTATAAGAAGTAAGCCCAAGATGATTTATCTACCGTGAAATGTTTGACTTCGCTTAGGTAAACCGGCGCCCAGTCCAATACACCGTAGCGGATCAAGTATACAAACGCATTCGCGATAGCAATGAACCAAAGTAGTTTGTTGTTAAAGACATACTTGAAGAAAATTTCCTTCGCTGTCATCTCTTTTTCATGTGATTCGTCGTAGCTATCTGGGTAATCATCTTTATGCTCTTCGATTGAAGGCAGACCACAAGATTGCGGAGTATCACGCATCACTAACAAGCTGAATACAGCAACCAATAGTGCGAAGAAAGCAGGTACATAGAAGGCTGAACGCCAGTCATCGTTAAATGCCCACAGACCCAGAAGGAACATAGGACCAATCAAGCCACCACCCACGTTATGGGCAACGTTCCAGACTGATACAATTTCACCCCGCTCTTTGCGTGACCACCAGTGCACCATGGTTCGCCCACAAGCTGGCCAACCCATACCTTGGAACCAACCGTTTAAGAACAAAAGGATAAACATCGCAGCGATACTACTTGTCGCCCATGGCATAAAGCCAAAGCACAGCATCACCAGTGATGACATCGTCAAACCTGCGGCTAAAAAGTAGCGGGGGTTTGAACGGTCAGACACGTTCCCCATTAAAAATTTAGATAAACCGTAAGCAATTGACACCGCAGCTAAAGCAACACCTAGTTCACCGCGGCTATAACCATATTCTTCAATCAGAAATGGCATCGCCAAACTGAAGTTTTTACGTACTAAGTAGTAACCGGCATACCCGAAGAAAATACCAGCAAATAATTGCCAACGAAGGCGCTTATAGACGGGATCAGTTTGATCTCCGGCTAATCGCTCTATATGAGCTGCAGGGCGAAACAAGCCAAACATAAGATGTTCCTTATATAATATTCTTATGGCGATGGTGAAAATAACGTATTGGGACAAAGTGAGCGTTTAAAAAGTAAAAACGCTCAAAGTGCGCGAATTATTGCGCGAACAAACAACAAAAACCGTGAAAACAATCATAAACGAAGATTAAGTTTTCAATTAGCAGCAGTTTACGGCTCTTTTTTACTCAGAAGTTGATCACGCTTCATTATTCAACACGTTTGGTAACGATTCAGAATTAAACAATTTGACCTTTTTATATCTATCTGAATAAAAAAGAAAAACGCAGCCATCACTGACTGCGTTTTAATAAGATAATTTGAAGCAGATGCTAAAACTAACCGATATTAAGCATGGCTTGGGGTTCGTTTGGCATCAATAAAGCCTAGCGCGCAACCGCTCAGTAAACCAAACAGGTGTGCCATGTTCGCAATCGACATACCAAAAGGTTCGGCAAAGCCAATAACCAGCCATGCCAGCATAAAGCCCACATAAGGCTTAGGTAACACTAAGCCACGTTCTGGTGCTAACCAGCCAAGCCACCAGATGTAACCCATCAAGGCGTATACCACCCCCGACAAACCACCAAAGTTTGCACCATGCAACCAAAACTGGGCAAAGCCAGAGATAAGCGCAGAGAACAAGAAAACTTGAATGAGCTTACCGCTACCGCTGTGTTGCTCCAGCTGCCCCCCTAAAATCCACCACCACAGGCAGTTAAAGACAATATGCAAAGCCGAAAAATGGATTAGCGCATGAGAGAAATAACGCCATAGCTGCCATTCATCACCTTGCATGGTCGGAAAATGGGTAAGAGCAAAAATCGGCTGACGAAACCCTAAAAACCACAAAACATAGATAGTAATCACCACTACCATCACCGATAAACTAAAAGGTCCGGCTTGGGTTTTTACCATTTTAAGCAAACTCGGGTTTTGGTAGTAGAACTTCGCCGTTCGACTTTCAGCAACCTCCCACGATGCGGCTGAATAGCGCTTGGCATACGGATCAGCAATAAAAGCGGCCAGCTCAGCTTCCACTTCAACCAAATACTGGCGATCTGCTAACCACAATGCAAACACACCTTCCGGCTCTGATGCCATTTGAATGGTGATACCACGTGAGGCCATATAATCGATAAAGGCTTGCGCCTGTCGAGGATTAGGAAGTCCGACTAACCGATGCATTGCTTATTACTCCGCGTTTACTGCTCTTTGGCTGGATAACCTTCTCGACGCCACGCCTCGAAGCCACCATCCATACTATATACCGCATCATACCCTTGGTTAATCAGGTATTGTGCCGCACCTTGGCTACTAATGCCGTGGTAACACATCACAATAATAGGCTGATCAAAATCCACTTCATCCATCAAACGCACCATGGTGTCGTTGGTCAGATGAAAGGCGTTATGAGGATGTGCTAAGGCATGTGACTGGGGATCTCGAATATCCACCAATACCCCTTGTGCTTGCTGCAACATGCTATACGCATCCTGCACTGAAATATGTTCAAACTGATCCATTCACTTTCTCACTTTTTATTGAATAGGGTCTGAATCAATGATCCGACCGCTTTATTATTAGATCCATAATATGTGACGATCGTCCGTTTTGCGATCATTCCATGATGCCAATCCCTGTTACTGGGTATTCGCCCCACTCCATGGCAACAGTTACTCACAAGCTCACAGCGAAAAAATGGCTTATCCACACCGAAGTCATTGTGCATAAACCCAGCAGGGACAAGGTGTTGATCGCCCACTGATAGAACACTCAATCAAAAAACGATCACAAAGCGACCAACTGTGGAAAAGTCTGTGAATTACGTTGATAATGTGGTTTTCAGATTTAGGATCCACTACATGTAGTTTGGATCCATTATAAACTGTGGATAAGATGCTAAGTAATGCACAGAGCTACGCACAAGTGTGAGGTAACTCTCAAATTTTAGGCGTAAAAAAGCCGGTATCATACCGGCTTCATTTGTAGCGTGATCAGAAGGGCTTATTCGATCCTAGAATAAATCACCTACCGCCGCTTTAAGCTTCTTCATCGCATTCTTTTCTAGCTGACGAATTCGCTCTGCAGATACACCATAATTATCTGCCAATTCTTGCAACGTTGTTTTTTCATCGTCTAACCAACGAGAACGTACAATGTGTTGACTGCGTTCATCAAGCGTCGCTAATGCGTGCGATAAACGATTATTAGCGTGCGATTCCCAGTTATTTTCTTCATGGCTAACAGCCACATCAGACGCTTTGTCTTCTAAGAAATAAACAGGGGCTGTATAACCAGTGTTGCGATCGTCATCTTCTGCTGGCATTTCAAATGTTGGATCTTGCGCAGCCAGACGCGATTCCATTTCACGTACTTCAGAAGCATCCACACCGAGCTTTTCCGCTACCATGTTTACTTCTTCATTGTTAAACCAGCCCAAACGCTTTTTCGCTTTGCGCAGGTTAAAGAACAATTTTCGTTGTGCTTTGGTGGTCGCAACTTTCACAATACGCCAGTTACGTAATACGTATTCGTGAATTTCAGCTTTAATCCAATGCACAGCAAATGAAACTAATCGAACCCCTACTTCTGGGTTAAAGCGCTTCACTGCTTTCATTAAACCTATGTTGCCCTCTTGCACCAAATCAGCCATAGGTAACCCATAGCCAGAATAACCGCGTGCAATATGAACAACAAAACGCAGGTGCGACATGACGAGAGATTTTGCTGAATCGATATCACCGTCGTAATGCAAACGTTCAGCAAGCTCACGTTCGCGCTCAGCGGTAAGCATTGGGTAGCCGTTCACGGTTTGGATATAGCTATCCAAACTATCTGCGGAAACCAAAGCCATTGAAGACATCGCTTTTGCCATGTAAAAAACCTCGTGTGTTTTTTATACGAATGAAAAGTTACTTGAACCGCCTATAATGCCTAAAAAGACCCCTCGGTTGCAAGTAAGCTGGGTAAACTACACCAAATATTGACAAAAAAATGTCAGACAGGTTCAATTTCTTTCAAATGACGACCTGCTGATAAGCGTGCAGCCCCTAAGCCGAGGAACGCTGCAATCATCAATAAAATTAAGGTTTCATCCCAACTCAAGCCGACTAAACGATAGCTACTTTCGTATAAACCCGCCAATGTTGCGACAGCGCTATCGAGTAGAATTGTCACTATGGCAGTCAAAACCCATGCACTAATACCGCCAATCAGGCCGTACCAAACACCGGTATAAAGGTAAGGTCGCAAGATAAATTGATCGGTTGCACCCACCAATTTCATCACTTGAATTTCGTCTTTCTGATTCAGTACTTGCAGGCGCAAGGTGTTACCTACAATCAAGAAAACGGCAATGAGCATCAAGCCTGACACAATCGTTGCCAAGGTAATAGCAAGTTGTTTGATGGCGGCTAAACGTTGTAACCAGTCACTGTCTAAACGCACTTCGGCAATCGCCGATTCAGTACGCAACTTGGCCGCAAGCGCGGTTGCTTGTGCACTGCTCTGCCAGTTTTCAGTCGGGCGGATCACCATGACTGCAGGCAATGGATTCTCATCCAACAAGCTGAGAGCCTGATCAAAGCCCGCATTTTGACGAAACTGCTGTAAGCCTTCATCGGGGGAAATGTATTCCACACTTTCAATTTCAGACCAGCCGCGTAATTCGCCAGCCAGACGATTGGCTGTCGGTTCAGCGATCCCTTCTTCTATATAGAGGGTCAATTGTGTTGGGCTTTCCCATGCTTGGCCAACCAAGGCGACATTTTTCGCCAATAGATAGAAGGTCGCAGGTAAGGTAAGCGCTAATGCGAGTACCGCCAGCGTTAGCACATTGCCAAGCGGGCGCTTGAATAGATCTTGTAGAGCCGCTACAGCTTGCTGTTTATGAATCGCAAAGAAACCATGCTTGTTACGCGCCACGAGTCAGCTCCCTTAAACAACCTTGGTGTAGATCGAGTCGGCGATAATTTCGCGAATTTAGCAACGAGGTATCATGGGTTGCCATTAATACACTCACACCAACTCGGTTGAATTCCTCAAATAAATCCATCACTTGTTGTGACAGCGCTGCGTCTAAGTTGCCGGTAGGTTCATCGGCCAATAGCAGCATAGGTTTGTTAACAACCGCACGGGCAATGCCGACGCGTTGTTGTTCACCACCCGATAATTGAAGCGGTAAACAGCGGGCTTTATCCAACAAGCCCACTTTATCTAATGCAGCTGAAACGCGACGTTTAATGTCCGTTTCAGACGATTGATTAATCCGTAATGGTAATGCCACATTGTCGTACACGGTACGATCCAGCAACAATTTATGATCTTGAAAAATCATGCCAATGTTACGACGTAAAAATGGGATATCTTTATTACTTAAACGGCTAATATCATGGCCATTAAATAAAATTTTACCGTCATTCGGTCGTTCAATGGCGCAAATCAATTTCAGCAGGGTACTTTTACCAGCCCCTGAGTGACCTGTTAAAAAAGCCATATCGGTCTTTTGCAGATGGAAATCTACTTTTTGCAATGCCGGGCTGCCGCCACCGCCACGATATACTTTACTTACCTGCTGAAATCGAATCACGAATTAACCCTCGTCACTAAATAGCGCTTCAATAAACTCTTCTGAGGCAAATGGACGTAAATCGTCGATGCCTTCACCAATACCAATGTAGCGGATTGGAATGTTAAATTGATCGGCAATCGCAAAAATGACACCACCTTTTGCCGTTCCATCCAGCTTCGATAGCGTAATACCTGAAACAGGTGCAACCTCACTGAAGAGTTTGGCTTGGCTAATCGCATTTTGCCCCGTGCCTGCATCGACAGTAAGCATTATTTCGTGTGGTGCTTCTGGGTCCACTTTCTTCATTACGCGTACAATTTTGCGTAACTCTTCCATTAAGTAACCTTTGTTTTGCAGACGACCCGCAGTGTCGGCAATCACAACATCGACATTTTTAGCTTTTGCAGATTCGATCGCATCAAAAATAACAGAAGCACTGTCGGCACCCGTGTGCTGAGCAACAACTGGGACGTTATTACGCTCACCCCAAACTTGTAGCTGCTCAACCGCAGCGGCACGGAAAGTGTCACCCGCCGCCAACATCACAGATTTTCCATCACGCTGAAATTGCTTAGCAAGCTTACCAATAGTGGTCGTTTTACCCACACCATTCACACCCACCATCAAAATAACAAAGGGCTTTTTAGTGGTATCGATCACCAATGGCTGCTCGACAGTTGCCAGCATTTCGCTTAATTCTTCGCGAAGTTGGCCGTAAAGCGCATCTCCGTCTTTCAGATCTTTACGACTAGCACGATCGGTTAAGTTTTTAATGATCTTGTTGGTCGTATCCATACCGACATCGGCGATCAGTAATTGCTCTTCCAGCTCTTCATAAAGCTCATCATCAATTTTTTTACCGCTGAATAAATCAAAGAAGCCAGAACCGAAATTCATTTTTGTCTTTTTTAAGCCACGCATTAAGCGTGCAAAAAAGCCTTCACTCTTTGGTTTTTCTTGTTCGTGCACTTCCGCAGCTGTCGCGGCAGCTTCTGCCTCTTCAACAGCTTGGGCTTCTGCTTCCTCAGCCGCTTTCGCAACTGCCTGTGCTTCTGCTTCTTCAGCCGCTTTCGCTACTGCCTGCGCTTCTGCTTCTTCAGCCGCTTTCGCTACTGCCTGCGCTTCTGCTTCTTCAGCCGCTTTCGCAGCTGCCTGTGCTTCTGCTTCTTCAGTCGCTTTCGCAGCTACCTGTGCTTCTGCGTCTTCAGTTGCTTTCGCTACCGCTTGAGCATCTGCCGCCGCTTGGGTATCCGTTTCTTGTTGCGCAGTTTCATCTACAGCGGGTTGTTCAACATTTGATTCTGCTTTTTCTTCAGAGCCAAACCCTAGCCACGAAAATAAACCGCGTTTCTTTTTTTCTGCCATTGGCAAATCCTACAGCTTGATTGGTACAATTATCACAATGTCAGCCTGTTGAGTTAAAACCTAACTCATGGCCATTTCGTTCATTCACCCCTTATGTATTACTGTTGCATACATGCTGCCTATACAGAAAACAGCAGATAAGCAGTAAGAGATAAGCAAACGAAATAGACATGGTGTTAATGTGGCTAATTTGCCACCGAAAAACAGGTGTATACTATCATTTTCTTAACGGTCGACGAAATTTATGACGAGACACAAGCAACAATCAGGGCGAAATCAACAAAATAACCGCCAAACAGGATTCGTCAGAATCATCAGCGGCCGCTGGCGTGGACGAAAACTCCCTGTTCATGATGTTGAAGGGCTGCGTCCAACGACTGATCGTGTCAAAGAAACTGTCTTTAATTGGTTAGCACAAGACTTGTACCAGGCAAAATGTTTAGACCTTTTTGCGGGTAGTGGCGGGTTAGGGTTTGAGGCTCTCTCTCGTGGTGCTGACAGCCTGACGTTATTAGAACTCGATAGCAAAGCTGCGAATCAAATCAAACAAAACTTGGCGACAATTGGCGCTGAAAATGCCACATTGCACAATACGGATGCCCTTAAGTTTCTGGCTCAAGCAGGCACACCGCACGATGTGGTTTTCATTGACCCTCCATTTCGTAAGGATTTGATCGCGAGTGTGATTGAGCTACTTGAGAATAACGGTTGGCTCACACCACAAGCCATGATTTATATCGAAACAGAAAAGGAACTAGGCGATTTGCCCACACCTGCACATTGGCATCTCCACCGAGAGAAAATCGCTGGGCAAGTGAGCTATCGCTTATTTGAAAGAGAGGAATAATGAAAACATTACTATTACTGGCCAAAGTGGCTATTGGCTTTGTATGGCTAGTGCTAGCAATTAATATTTTCCACCCGTTTCCAGGGCTAACGGCCATTGTGCTTTACATTATGACTGGCTTCTTGTTTATGATGCATGGCGTTCAAGCACTGATGTTCATTGGTGCATTTGGCGATAAAGTGGCTATGACCAAGTGGGAAAAGTGGTCCATTTTGTTTTTCGGTATTTTCGCTCTACTCGATATTCGCCGTAAATACATGATGTAAAATAACTCGCGGAAAACACCAGATACAAAAAAGGCGGCTGATTAGCCGCCTTTTCTATATTTATCGCTATTTAGCCGTAATTTCAGGTTACTTCGCTACAGCTAGCTGCTGTTATGCCCCAATATGTAGGTATGAACGAATACCATCCAAGAACATTTGGGTCGCCATCATAATCAACAATAGCCCCATTAAACGTTCGATGGCTTTCAAGCCTCGTTCACCCAGTATGCGGTTAAATACTTCGTAAAACATCAAGATAATAAATGTCGCGCCCCATGCCAATAGCACTGAAAGCGCCCAATCCCAGGTACGGGTTGGATCTTGATTCGACAGTAGTAGCAATGATGCCAATACTGATGGCCCCGCAATCATGGGAATGGCCATAGGCACGAGGAAAGGTTCTTCACCTGCCGCAAGCCCAGTCACACCACCCGGTTGAGGGAAGATCATCCTGATCGCTATTAGGAACAGAATAATACCGCCTGAGATACTAACGGTTTCCGTTGATACATGCAGGAAAGCCAGCATCTGTTTACCGCCAAATAAAAACAGCAGTAAAATAATCAACGCAAAACACAATTCCCGCACCATAATGAGACGTCGACGTTTCGGCTCAATATGCCGCAGGATCGACAACATTACTGGCAGATTACCCAGCGGATCCATGATTAAAAATAACATGACCGCCGCAGATATAATTTCCACAGGCAGACCTCAAGTTGAGAGTAGTTGTAAGTATGTATAAGTAGATATAGACGTTGTCAGCCGGACGGCTGAAGTAAGCGCGGGAGGAGTATAACAAACGAACAATTAGGAGGCGATTAAAACCACCCCCTCAAAACGAATTTATTCTATTAAATTTTAGTGACTACACATACGGTCACGGTTTGCCGTAATCTTGTCGCCATCTTGAATAACTTTGCGGCGATCAAGCAAGAATGCCAATAGTGCATCAAACGTTAAACCTTGCTGGCTGCAAGTATAGAAGCGAACATCATCACCAAATTGTGTTACGACAGCTTGGCGTAGCGATGCTAATGTGAAATCTGCGCCATCTTCAAGCAGCATATTAAGGACATTGTGGGCGTGAACAGATTCAGTCATGATGAATTCTCATTGGTGATGATAAACAATAGCGGTATTACAGCATATCTTCACATTGGGTTGTTGACCCAAAACAAATAAATGCATTTTATATGCACCTTATGATGTGGCGTTCAGCTACTCTGACTCCGACGGGTCACAGCCGCACTGCCAACACACTTCAAACTGAGCTTCATTTATCTCGTTGCAATGTCGGCACTGCCACTCTTCACCCAACTGCTGTTGTTCATAATGCTGTAAAATAACCGTGGCTTGAGCAACGTCGGATGCGTCCACCCACAAACCGACTTCCACTACGTTTGCTGGCAGTTCGCCTGCAGCAGAAGATAAATTTTCCCCAGTGAGTTTTACGCTAATATTGTCGCTTTCCAATAAACCTTTTAAGCAATGCGCTTCCAAGCTATTGGCAGCGCGATACACTACAACCCAATGTACTGACATCCCATCTCCCTATCTTCGCTAATACCAATCAGACCGCCATAAGGCCTCCGCGCTTTCAAGGGGAGGATGGAATAATGATAGTTCGTGAAGAGCCCAATTATCACATCATGCTCATCTGACTATGCTGATGCCATCATCAATGCCGATAGGACAATCAAAGACTGCGCGAGATAATAGGTTGTCATTACGATTGCTGTGGCGCTGTGGTAAGGCCCACGGAAACGATCAATGGCCAATACAGAATCTGACACCATGAAGATCAAGGCACCACCAAAAGCAAAAGCGCCCATTAGGCTTTGGGTAGTTAACCAAAACTCCCCAGCGGCCCAAGCCATTTGCGTTATCATGCCAATATACAAGGCGACGGGAATAACAAGGCGACCCAATGTTGGTAGCAGTAACAAAAATACAATCACCCCGCCACCAAAAAGCATGGCAGGGAGCCACCACACCATACTGCTTGTCAGCTGACTCCAGAAGGCGACAGAATAAATAATATGGGCAACCAGAAAACTACCCAGCCCTTGGACAAACCGATCTCTTGGCAACATCAGGAAGATATCACCCACCATTGAGCACAACAAACCCACAAAGATAGCCTGTTGATAAAAATGAGAGAGACCATGCTGCCATAAGGTGACCATTAACAATCCTGTCGTTAATGGCTTAAAAAGATAAAACTGCCACTTTGGCCCTTTATAGGCCGCGTTAATGTGCAGCAACGCTGAAAATGAAATGGCTAACCAAACCCACATAACATCACCATTTTTGATTAATGCAGCACAGTGTAAAAATCCGACCGTTATTGTCTAGTCACTCACCTCGATAACTAGACACCGCTTATAAAACCTAACTTTCCCTATTGCGATATATCACACTCAGATAGATTAGCCTCTTTAACCAAAAATAACTTATGCAATGATCTTTACTCCTTATACGGCAAGCCTCATTAAAACAAAAAACCCCACGCAAACGGTTTCCCGCTTAAAAGCAGAAAAGATCGAACAAAACAAAAAACCATATGCTTAAAAATTGGTAAAAACACATAAAAACAACCTCATAAAGTTTTAAAGCCACTGAGTAAATCACATTAAAAACAACACCTTAACAATCGATATTTCATTGGGAACGGTTCAACTCAACCGTAACTAACGACACTACCCGATGATGAAAAATATAGAAATTACAGAAGCGATAAAATGGCTTTAGTTGGTTGATTAATAGATAAATATTCTATTTGCAGAAAGCATTCCCTTACAAACCGCTAGCTTTACATCGCGACAGCACCATTAGGAATACCAAACCTTGAATTACTCAAAAAAACATAAGCCACAATAAACAACACTCATACTGACGATAAATAACGCAACACCACCACAATTAATCACTACAAAATCAACCACTTAACAACACAAGCCAAACTGTGATCGCAATCACTCATTTTTTAACCACATCAAAAAATACAGTTTAATAGTAATAAACCCCTTAAATATCGACTTTAAAATTGTGTTTTTTACAACAAAATGACATTCAAGGTTGCCTAAAGCATGAAAACAATGCTATTGTTATTAACAACATATCTTTAGCAGCTAATTAAGGAGCCTCAATATGTTCACTTCTTCCCAAAAACAAGGGCTTATGATGATCGCAGTTGTTGCGGGCCTCATGACGCTGCCAATGCTTTACTAAGCAAATAAAAATTCTGACTCTTAAACACAACTGACGCTGCCGACGAATAG
>NZ_NOIF01000034.1 GCF_002265265.1 Photobacterium sanguinicancri | reverse complement strand
CTATTCGTCGGCAGCGTCATATGTGTATTAGAGTCAGGGTCGCTTTAGCGTTTCTTATGCTATTTAAATAGCTTTGGCTGTGTTTGAAGGTTGTTCTGGAGTTCCTTATAATGGTTTGTAATAGAATCATTGTCACTCTTATGCTGATTGCTTCCTGTGCAGTTAATGCGCGAGAAAATAAATGGATGGCAGCATTAGATGACAGTGGGTGGAGTTTTTATGGTAGTAAAACTTCTTGTGTTCTTTCTCATGAAATCCGAGATTTTGGCTCAGTGAAACTTATTTCTGAAGCAGGAGAGGAAACACGGTTAAAGATAAAATCCACCAAAATTAAGCCATTTATTAATATTGTTGATGTGGAATCAGTATCACCATTTTGGACATCGACTCCAGCTATTAAGTTATATTCAAAAACCCAGGCTCAACGTTCTCAATCTACTGATGAATTAACAGTAAACAATGCTGAAAATGTTATTAATGAGTTAAATCATGGTCGTTGGGTAAAAGTTGTTTTGACGGATGACCGTCAAAAAAATAGCAGCGTAGTAATTCAAAATATTAATTTAACTGAGCCGATGGCTGAGTTTCAGCAATGTGAAAATCAATTAATAGCATATAACTATCAACAAATTAGAGATTCTGCATTTTATTTTAATGCCGCGTCTTCAAGCTTAAATAAGCAAGATATTAACAAGCTAAAAGGGATTGCTGAATATATTCGTATTGATGCACAGGTTCAGAAAGTGTTAGTTGATGGTTATTCCGATCAATTAGGGCAATTCAGTAGCAAGATGCGTATTTCTCGCCAGCGAGCCGAGGAAGTTGCTGCCATGCTGATTGAGCTTGGCGTTCCTCGTAAGTTGTTGCAGATCCGTTCTCATGGTGATCGCTATTTAGTGAGTACCGAAAGCAATTCTCAAGCGTTGCAATCAAATCGTCGTGCCACGGTTCGACTGGTAAGAAAATCAGGAGCAGGCTCATGACAAGGAAAATTTGGCAAGTACTGATGTTTCATCCCCAGCATGCCGTTCTTGATAACGTTTTGGCGAATGGTGAAGCGGAAGGCTATCAACTTAGTCGAGTCACTAATCCGATGGATTGTTTAAATACTCTCGATCAGCAAGTTTGGGATCTTCTATTGGTTCCTGCGTGTCTGGAAGATGGTAGTGAAGCGGCGGATATTATTTCGTTAGTGCGTCGTCATGGCTATGACGGCTCGATTGCCGTGCTATCTGAATTGCCGCATGCCACTCAGGTAAGTCGCGCATTGCAAGTTGGTGCGACCGATTATTTACTGATCCCATTTGGCCATACGCATTTAGGGCAACTGGTTCAGCGTATTATGCAAACCAGTCAGTCGTGTTCATCCATGGTGGCAAAAGCGCCACAGAGTAAACAATTATTGCAGTTGGCACAGCGTGTTGCTCAAACCGATGCCTCTGTTTTAATCAATGGTGAAAGTGGCACTGGCAAAGAAGTGCTCGCGAGTTTTATTCATAATGCATCGCCGCGTTCACAAGCACCTTTTGTCGCGATTAACTGTGCAGCTATTCCTGAAACCATGATTGAGTCGATTTTATTTGGCCATGCCAAAGGTGCTTTTACTGGCGCGTCATCGGCGCAACCAGGTAAGCTTGAAATCGCCAACGGTGGCACTCTGCTGCTGGATGAAATTGCTGAGCTGCCACTGGGATTGCAAACCAAGTTGCTGCGTGTACTGCAAGAAAAAGAAGTTGAGCGTTTAGGCAGCCACCAGAAGATTAATCTTGATATTCGTGTTCTTGCTGCCACTAATCAGGATCTAGAAAAAGCCGTTGCGGAAGGTCGCTTTAGAGCAGATCTTTACTACCGTCTAAACGTCTTTCCATTGTGCTGTGCGTCATTACGCGATCGTACGGAAGATATTATTCCACTGGCCAAGCACCTGCTTAAGCGACACATGATGCTAGGGCAAGAATCTACCCATTTTACAGATTCGGCGAAACGCGCACTGACGGCTTATACATGGCCGGGCAATGTCCGTGAGCTAGAAAACATAATTCAACGCGCCTTGGTAATGAGCCATGGCTGCTTGATCCGCGCACAAGATTTGATGTTACCGGGTCAACCTTTGGTGACGGAGCCAGAGAGTACCCCCCCTGATGAGTTGGTTGCCATGAACGGGACGACAACAGTCATGCCGATTGAACACCAACCTCTAAGCGTAGATGCGGTGAGTGAGGTGGTCACGAACAACCGACCAAATTTACAAAAAAGCCGCAAGCTAGCAGAATTTAATACCATTATAGAGACCTTACGTCGCTTTAATGGCCATCGTAGTAAAACAGCAGAAGAGCTAGGTGTATCGACGCGTGCGTTACGGTACAAGCTGCAAACGATGCGTGAGCAGGGTATGGATGTAGAACAAATCCTTACGAATCAAAGCGCTGAACTTTCAGCGAATAACTATAACTTTTCTTAAGCATTTTTAGAGACCTTGTAATGCAAAATAACGTGTTAGCCATGCAGCAGCCTTTAAGCCAAATTGCTGAAGTTCAGGCACAAATCCAGTCATTTGATGCGATCCAAATTGCGCCAAATCCGATCACTACACCGCAAACACAAGCCGTAGATTTTACCAGTGTGATCACTGAAACCTTGAATAACGTCGATCAACAAAGTCGTGATGCATCTGCAAAGATGACAGCAGTCGATACCGGCCAGAGTGATGACTTGGTTGGCGCGATGGTTGCTAGCCAAAAAGCGAGTCTTGCGTTCTCTGCTATGGTGCAGGTGCGCAATAAGCTCCTGACTGCGTACGATGATGTTATGAAAATGCCTGTGTAGTGGGAATGCTTAAGTGACTGAAGTAATGAAGCAAAAATTGGTAAACATGGCAGGCCCAACAGGAATGGGACGTTTATTTTCAGGTATGCGTTTAGCGGGCTTGTTAGCGGCCATCGCAGCCTTAGTAACCGTAGCTGTCGTGTTAGGTTTATGGCAAGGCAGTAGCCAGTATCGCCCGCTTTACGGTGAAGCTGAGCAGTTTGATCGTAGCCAAGTGATTGCAGTACTAGAAGAAAAAGGATTGGATTATTACGTCGAGCCACAAAAAGGCAGCGTAATGGTTGATCGCAATAGTTTAGGTAAAGCAAGGCTGGCACTTGCTGCGGCAGGTGTTGAGGCACAATTACCTGCAGGCCTTGAAATTCTTAGCCAAGATTCAAGTTTAGGTACTAGTCAATTTGTTGAAAATGCTCGTTACCGTCATGGTCTTGAAGGTGAATTAGCGCGCAGTATTATGGCGCTGGATGCTGTGCGTAACGTTCGTGTTCACTTGGCGATGCCCAAGCAAACGTTGTTTGTACGCCGCGATAAAGAGCAAGCTTCAGCATCGGTCATTCTTTCATTACAACCAGGCCAAGCTTTGAGCACAGAGCAGGTCACCGCGATTGTTAACCTTGTCGCGGGTAGTGTTCCCGAGCTTGAACCTGATCAAGTTAACGTGATCGATCAACAAGGTAATTTGTTGTCAGCGTTAGTCGGTGAAGGCCGTCATGGTAAAAACAGTAGCGCCTACTTAGATTACGTTCAAAAACTTGAAGCGACTTACATTAACCGAGCTTCGCGCATGTTGCGTCCTATGGTCGGTAACGACAACTTCCAAGTTGAAGTGGCTGCGGCAGTGAACTTTGACCGCACTGAAGCCACAGAGGAACTGTATTCGCCTGAAGGTACTGTACGTTCAGAATTCTCTTCTTACGATCGCCGCGTGGGCAAGGCAGCCCAAGGTGTACCGGGTGCTTTAAGTAATCGTCCACCGGAAGAAGGCGATGAAGAAAAAGATCCAAATGCAGGTAATGAGCGTGGTGAAAATTCACGTGATTACGCCATGGATCGCACCATGAAACATACTTATTACCAGCAAGGCCAGATTGAACGCTTAAGTGTATCTGTGTTGCTAAATGGTGATCCTGCCAGCTTCCCTCCAGCTAAAATTGACAGTATTCGCCAAATGTTGGGCGATGCGATGGGTATTGAAGCTGCACGTGGCGACAGTTTTAGCCTGCATGTTTATCCGTTTAATAAAGCGGAAGCTCAGCTATTGGCGGAAGAACCGGTGTGGTGGATGCAAAATGTATGGTTGGATTACTTACGATACATTTTATCTGCGATTGTCGCGTTAGTTATTTTACTTGTTGTGGTGCGTCCAGCTATTCGCCAATTAGCAGGTGAGCGTCAGCGCAGTAAAGATCCGATACTGGATAATGTTTTACCTGAGAGTAAAACTGGCAGCGACGTGGCGACACTCAATACCAACAATAACAATACAGTGGCAACCTCAGACAGTGAATTAGAAGCGCCGCTAGAAAAAGCCGCAATGACGGAAGCAACGTTAAGCTCAGCGGTGGTATCTGAAGGTAGTATGCCTGAGCTGCCAAGCCCTGAAACGGGTTTAGAAATTCAAACCTCTTACTTGCAGACATTATCGGAAAAAGAACCGGAACGTGTCGCTCATGTTGTTAAACAATGGATAACCCCGAAAGATGCAGACGAATAATAACAACCAAGGCATCGAGCAAGCCGCAATTTTATTGCTAAGCATGGGGGAGGAAGCTGCAGCTAACGTATTGCAGCAACTCGATCGTGAGCAAGTGCGCCAATTATCGATTGCTATGGCAAGTATTCCGGCCGTGAAAAAAGATCAAGCGGAAGGTGTGTTCCAACGTTTCTTCCAAGATTTTAAACGTGAATCAGGTATTTCAGGTGCTTCTCGTAGCTACCTAGAACGTACGTTGAATAAAGCGCTGGGGCAGTCATTGTCTCAGCCGCTGTTAGATGCGATTTACGGTGACTCGCTGAAACATAACTTGCAGCGTTTACAGTGGTTAGAGCCAGCCAAATTAGCCGAACTTATTTCAGGTGAGCACCCGCAGATGCAAGCGGTGTTCTTAGCGTACCTTGAGCCTGATGTGGCAACTGGGCTGTTGGCGAAACTGCCACAAGATAACCTTGATGAATTGCTCTATCGCTTAGCGAACTTAAAAGAAATTCACCCAGACATGATGCAAGAAGTGCACGTGTTATTGGAGAAATTCTTATCGCAGGTCGGTCAGCAAAATAGCACCCTGATTGATGGTACTCAAAAAGCCGGTGACATCATTAATCGTCTGCAAGGTGATCAGAGCCTAAAAGTCATGACAGGGCTGAAAGAGATTGACCCTGAGTTAGTCGCCCAGCTCGAATCGCAAATGTACAACTTCAGTATTTTGGTTCGCCAAACGGAAGATACCCTTGAGCGCTTGGTTGAAGAAGTGGATCAAGATCTACTCGCAACCGCACTTAAAGGTGCCGATGAAGAGCTACTGGCTAAAGTATTTGCCACTATGCCTAAACGTGCTGCCCAGTACTTGCGTGAAGCGATGGAAGGTAAAGGCCGTGTGCGTGTGAGCGCAGTGGAAGAGGCACGTAACCAGCTGGTACAAATACTGCGCCAACTGGCTGATGCTGGTGAGATTGAATTGCAGCTCTTTAGTGAACCTGTGGTGGAATAGGGATAAATGATGAAAAAGAATCAGCCGAGCAATGTTATGCATCCTCAGCTTGGTCAATATCGACCTTATCATTTTCCGCCCTTGATGCAGCCAGAAGAAGATGATTTGTTTGGTGATGAAACAACGGGCTCATACCAAGATGAATTTCATAATGGCTTCCAAGATGGCCAGCAAAAAGGCCATGAGCAGGGTTACCAAGAAGGTGTCGCGCAAGGGCTACAAGCGGGACACGAGCAAGGATTAGAGCAAGGTCGCCAACAAGGTGTTCGTGAAGGTGTTGCCCAGGTTCAACAACAAATGGGGAGCACTGCAGCATCGGTTGATCATTTAATGCAGCAGATCCAGCAAGTGTTCCAGCAACATGTACGTCAGCAAAGTGAAATGATCTGTGACTTGGTACAGAAGGTCGCGCGCCAAGTGATCCGTGCTGAACTGACACTGAAGCCAGGTCAGATGGTGCACTTGATTGAAGAAACCCTCGCACAAATGCCAGAGCAAAAACCGGATTTAGTGATTTATCTAAACCCGCAAGATTGCCAGCGTTTGGTTGAGTTGGTGCCAGAGCAAGTGGCAAGTTGGACACTACAGCCAGACGACACGCTGGCGATTGGTAGTTGTCGCGTGACCAGTAGTGAGTCAGAAGCTTTCGCTGATAGTGAAGAGCGGTTAGAAACCTGCATGGATTCGATTCGAGATAGTTTACTAAGCGATGCGTGATTTATTCCAAGAGCTGAATGCTCGCCTCAGTTCTGCGGTCGAACAGGTGCCAGAAGTGCCTGTTGCTCGCACGTGGGGGCGTTTAACCCGAATGGCGGGGTTGACCCTTGAAGCCGTAGGGTGTCGCTTATGTACCGGTCAACGCTGCATGATTGAAACTGATCACGGCACCTTAGTGGAAGCTGAGGTGGTGGGATTTGATCGTCAAGCATCGGTACTGATGCCAATCCGTCATACCACAGGATTACGCCCAGGCAGCCGTGTTTTACCTTTGCATGGCGACAGCAAAATTGATGTCGGTTACAGCATGTTAGGCCGAGTGCTTAACGGGTTGGGCGAACCTTTAGATGGCAAAGGAGCTATCCATGGTGAGCAGCGTATCAACCTGCAAGGTGAGACTATTAACCCCTTGCAGCGTTTACCTATTTCGACGCAGTTAGATGTCGGTGTACGTGCCATCAACGGTATGTTGAGTGTCGGTAAAGGTCAACGGATGGGCTTGTTCGCGGGGAGTGGTGTCGGTAAGAGTGTACTGTTAGGCATGATGACCCGTAACACCACCGCTGAAATTACAGTGGTTGGCTTGATTGGTGAACGTGGCCGTGAGGTACGTGAATTCATCGAGCACTCTTTGGGTCCAGAAGGCATGAAAAATGCCGTGGTGATTGCTTCACCAGCGGATGATCCACCTTTGATGCGCCTGCGTGCATCGATTTTATGCCACCGCATTGCTGAATTTTTCCGTGATCAAGGTCATGACGTTTTATTGTTGATGGATTCACTGACGCGTTACGCCCAAGCCCAGCGTGAAATCGCCTTGGCGGTGGGTGAGCCGCCTGCGACCAAAGGTTACCCGCCTTCGGTATTTAGCTTATTGCCGCAGTTGGTGGAGCGTGCCGGAAATGGCGCGACGGAGCGAGGCTCGATCACCGCGTTTTATACCGTGCTATCGGAAGGGGATGATCAACAAGATCCTATCGCCGATGCCGCCCGCGCTATTTTGGATGGACACATAGTGTTGAACCGTGAATTAGCGGAACAAGGGCATTACCCCGCGATTGATATCGAGCAATCGATCAGTCGTGCGATGCCACAAGTGGTGAGCCCTGAGCAGCTAAAACAAGCCCAGCAAATTAAACAACGCTATGCGCGTTATCGCCAAATCCAAGACTTGATTGCATTAGGTGGTTATCAGTCGGGGCAAGATCCGAGTCTTGATATAGCGGTTCAGCAATACCCTGCGATTTGTCAGTTTCTTCAGCAAGGCATGCAAGAGCGCGTGATGTTAGAAGAAACACAGCATGCCATGATGCAGTTAACGTAAGGAAATTCTGATGCGACGAGTGAAAATGCTGCAACATTGGCGGGAACAGCAACAGCGCCAATTTGATACCATTCAACAAGAATACGGTCAGATTAATAGCCAGCATCAAGCCCATCAACAGCGATTAGAATTACTTGAAAGCCTATCGGGTGAGTACTGTATTGAAGGTGGTCAGCAAGCATCGGCATTGATGCTAAAAGGGATCGGACGTTTTCGTTATCAGCTGGATAATTTAACTAATTTACAGCGTCATGAATTAGCGATGTCAGCCGTAGAATTGCGAACCACTAATGAACGCTTGGTACAGCAGCATTGCCAAGTGCGGATGGGGGAGAAGATCATCGAGAAACGTCAAAATCAGATCGCGCTAAAGCAAGAACGTCAGCAGCAAAAGATCCTTGATGAACTCTCTGCCAACAAATTTTATCGCCAGCGATTAACATAATTTTACCACCAGCGAGTAGCGTACGATTACTCGCCGGGGCCATAGCAGTATTGTTGCTCGGGTTTGAGTAACCGATCAATCAACTGCTTTTGCTGCGCTAATAAACGCCCATTGGTATTATTTAGGTCTTGGCAGGCCAATGTTTGCTCATACAGTTTTTGCCATAACATCATGCCTTTTTGCTGCACTTGTTGTGGCAGTTTCTTCAATAGCTTCTGCATACCGTCATTATCAGCGGTGACGCCTAATCGGGTTAAAATAGCATGGCGATTCGTCGCGTGCTGGTTTAACAATGCCATCAAAGATTGTAATTGTTGGTTGTGACCGATCAGCGCTTGGTTATCGCGATTAACCAACAGCACATGTTGTTGCTTTAGTTGAGCCACTAATTGTTGATAGTGGGCAACGTCTTGATTCAGTTCATTGAGCAAGGTTTTAACCAAGCTACTGGTGTCGCTCATTATTGATTGCCTTGGTAATAATCAACCATCGTTCCTGCTAATTGATCAAGATCGACTGTCGCTTGACCTGATTGCAGTAATTGCTTCATTTTTGCTACTTTATCCATATCAACATCACTGGTGTTTTGAAGATCGGCTTTCGCGTTTTGTAATGACTGTACTTCACTGCTTAACTCGACTTGTTTCGTCATCGTTGAGCTTGCTGTTTTACTCGCGTGCGAGCGGTTTTCTGCGTTAACAGGCAGCGATACAGAGTTGTGAATTTTTCCAATCATGAATGTACTCACTGGGTAGTAGGGTTATTGGTATACAGCGACCAGCCGTCACAGAGCTTAACTGCTTTTTTAGCCTTTTGTTATAAAACTAACCTAAAAGAAGCTTAAAACAGGGTTTGTACTTTTTTGGGTCCCACAACTGTCGCTAAAATTGTTTTATCGGATGTGCTGTTTTTCACTTTTATTTGCTCTCCTTTACTACCAGATTCTAACGCAACGCCTTTCATTCTAGCCGCCATGCCCCCAATCCTTGCTTCGATCACCACTTCTTGGTGGCGCTCAACCCATTTTGCAAACTCCACCATACGTGGGCTAATGATTTTCCCTACCGTAATTCTGCGTTTACTGACTTGATTATCCAACTCGTTGAAGGTCGTAAAATATCCCTGTCGCACATAAGAAATGTCGGTACGACGGCGTTTAAAATCATTGGCGGTTAGCACTTGATCACGCTCAATGGTGTGTTTCGCGACGACGATTTTTTGGTAAACCCGTACTTCCGCTTTAACGCGTGACTTCCAATATTTAGGATGTTGGCATTCAACCGTGAGTGTGACTTTTCCCGTCGGTGGACGTGCCTTATTTCGGCTAATTTCAAATGGGGTATTACAGTCGGATAAGGTTGATTTATCTAGGTCGATACGAAAATCATTACTGCCAATACTCCCCGCAAAACGGGCAACATCACGATATAAATAGCTGCGAATTTGTTGATGAGCTTGGGTTGATATATCCGCTTTGCTTGCAATGACTTCCATGCTGAATATCCCACCAGAAACGAGTACACCAAGCATGAGAAACACGGGGCGGATTTCCGCTCGGAAGTCATACTTCCGCTTATTGGTCTCAACGTAACTATTATTTGCGTAAGGCATTGATATGTTGGCTTTAAATGGGTGGCATGAAAATTGCTTTATAGTTGATATTCAATTTATAGGTGGTGGGTGAGATGGCAATCAACTTCGAAGATGCGTTAGGGGTACACCCTAATACATTGCAGTTCCGAACACAACGCGCAAAGGTACTGGCAAGTAACTTAGCCAATACGGATACGCCGAATTTTAAAGCGCGTGATATTAGTTTTCAGGACGCAATGAATCAGGTCGCGAGTGACGCGCGTTCTCGGCATCTTGGTCGTCGTCAGACACAGCAATCGCATGAATTACTGTATCGCAATCCACAGCAGCCAGCACAAGATGGCAACACCGTTGAACTGGGCGTTGAACAAGCAAAATTTGCGGGTAACGCAATGGATCTTGAAACCAGCCTTACTTTTTTGAATATGAAAATTCGCGGTCTGAAGCAGGCCATTAACGGGCAATAATTTCTATGTCTTTTTCATCTATTTATGACATTGCAGGCTCTGCAATGACAGCGCAAAGCGTTCGTTTGAATACGGTCGCCAGTAACATTGCGAATGCCGATGTCGTGTCTGGTTCAGAACGTGACGGCTACCGCGCTAAGCGCCCAGTATTTTCTTCCGTCATGGTTGATATGAACGATCCTAATGCTGGCACTCGCGTGCGTATTGATGACGTTATTGAAAGTGATGAACCACTGCGTCGTCGCTACGAACCGAATCACCCGGAAGCAAACAAACAAGGGTATGTCTTCCATTCAACCGTCAATGTGGTTGAGGAAATGGCTGACATGATGGCTGCTTCGCGCAGTTTTGAAACCAATGTTGATGTAATGAGTCGAGCACGCAGTATGCAGCAAAGCATTCTTCGTCTTGGTCAAACAAGCTAAGGGGATAACCAATGAGCCTACCGCAAATTAATACTGCTGGTCAGTACAACCGTGCAGCTACGCAAAATGCTGAACCACAAGTGACCAGTAACGGCCAAAAAGATATGACGCCAACCAGCAATGAGTTTTTGACCATGATGGTGGCACAGGTGCAAAACCAGAACCCACTTAATCCGACGGATGGTACCGAGTACTTGACGCAATTGGGCATGATGTCTGCTGTTTCCAGTTTGGAAGGGGTGAAGCAAGGCATGATGAACATGAACATCGGCATGACCAATTTGGAAATGCTACAGGCCACCAACCTAGTTGGTAAAAAAGTGCTAATGGATGTGAAAGGCGATCTTGATGTGGCCGAAGGTCAGAAAATCAATGGCCGCGTTCAGTTCGACAAGCCAGTTGATAGTGCCACTGTGGTGGTCTACGACGATAAAGGTAAAGAAGTCGACAAGATTAAGCTGGGTGCACAAGGTAAAGGCATGGCTGAATTTGAAATCGATGGCGATGACCTAGGTAAAGGCAGTTACTCATTCAAAGTGGTTGCTGAAAGCGGTGAGCAAGCATGGGAACAAAACATCATGATTGCGGCTGAGGTTGAATCGGTCAACATCCCTGCCGATGGCGGTGCGGTGTTATTAAGTCTTGCGGGCGTTGGCAAAATGTCGATGTTCGATATGCGTGAAATTACGGCGTAAATAATAAAAATTAATGTAGATAGGATTCTTTTATGTCAATCAGTGTTGGCCTAAGTGGCTTGCGAGCAACATCCGAGCAGATGAACTCAATCAGCCACAATATTGCGAACGTCGGTACCGTGGGTTTTAAATCATCACGTACTGAATTCCAAGATGTGTATGCACCCCAGTTTGGCGGCGGTGAAATGAACGGTGTTGAAGTCGCACAAGTACGTCAAAGCTTTACCTCTGGCGGTACCACCAGTACAGGTCGTAATAGTGACTTGGCAATTAATGGTGAAGGCTTCTTCATGGTGCAAAACAATGGCCAACAAATGTTTACCCGTAATGGTGTATTCAACCTAGATACCGAGGGTTACATGGTGTCGGGTGATGGTCACCGTTTGCAAGGTTATGGCGTGACAGAGTCAGGTCAAATCCAAACGGGTACCGTGACTGATTTGCGCGTTGATACCGGTGACATGGCGGCGAAAACCACCACTAAAGTACAGCAAGGTCTTAACCTTGATGCCAACGCGGCCATCGTGACTAATTCAGCGGATGACAAATTCGATCCAGAAGACCCATCAACGATTACCTCTAGCGTGACTTCTACAGTCTATGACTCATTAGGTAGTGAGCACCAAGTTACCCAGTACTACGTAAAAACCAGCAGTAATGAGTGGAAAGTACATTACGCACTAGATGGTGATGTGCTGAAAGGCCAAACCAACACCATGGGTTTTGATAGCGACGGTAAACTAGCCACAGTCAATGGCGCACCAGCGATGGACAATTCAACCACGCCGCCAACGATGAAAATCGACACCCTGCCAGTTGATCTTGTGTTCAGCAATGGCGCTGCGGCTCAATCTGTTGGTATGACGCTGACAGATACGACCCAGTACGGTAGCGAATTCTCGATCAATAAAAATGCACCAGACGGTCACGCACCGGGTCAAATTGCGGGTTGGTATTTTGAAGGTGACGGTACTGTGTACGCACGTTATTCAAATGGCCAAACCAAGGCGCAAGGCCAAGTGTTGATGGCTCGCTTCCCTAACCAAGAAGGCTTGCAACAAGCTGGTGGCACCCGCTGGACCCAAAGTTTTGCTTCTGGTGCACCGCTACTTGGTACGCCGGGTACTGGTCAAATGGGCGCACTTCGTACCGGTATGTACGAGAACTCTAACGTTAACCTAACCAATGAAATGGTGTCGTTAATGTCAGCACAAAGTAACTACCAAGCGAATGCGAAGACCATCAAAGTATCGCAAGAGATGACTCAAATCCTATTCCAGAACTTATAAGTCGAGGTTCGGCATGGATAAATTATTGTTCACTGCAATGTCAGGCGCTAGCCGCGTGATGATGGCGCAGCAGGTACACGCGAATAACCTCGCTAACGTTAATACCACGGGTTTTCGTACCGATATCGAACAGGCTGACAGCATTAAAGTAAAGGGCCAAGGCTACGATACGCGCGCCTTAGTCGCTGCGCGTGCGGGAGGTTCTGATTTTTCAGCAGGTACGTTGCAACATACTGACAACCCGTTAGATGTCTCGGTTCGTGGCGAAGGTTTCTTTGCGGTAGAAGCGGGTGAAAATGACGAAGCTTATACCCGTGCGGGTAACTTCACGTTAAGTCCGGGTGGCCAACTAATGTTGGGTGAACGGCCTGTTATGGGCACCGGTGGCGCGATCTCTATCCCTGAGTATGAACAGCTAAGTATTGGTTCAGATGGCACTATTTCAATTGTGCCGCAGGGTGGCGGTTTGATCCAAGAAGTGGGTCAGCTCAAGCTGGTTAAGCCTGAAAACAATCAACTGCGTAAAAGCGAAGATGGTTTATTCCGTGTTGTTGGCGGCGGTGGTCAAGCTGAGGCTGATGATACCGTGACCGTTGCTTCTGGTTACCTTGAAAGCAGCAACGTAAATGCCATTGATGCGTTAGTGAATAACATATCCCTTGCTCGTAATTTCGAACTTCAAGTCAAAATGATGAAAACCGCAGAACAACTGGCCACGGCGGGTAATCGCTTAGTACGTGGTAGTTAAGGAACCCTAGCTTAGCTATCGTTTTTTGTTTCGGTTTTTATCTCTCCAGCGTCTTGCCCGATAAGGCGCTGCATATATTCAGGAGTAGTGACAATGCATCCAGCACTTTGGGTGAGTAAAACAGGTCTTGCAGCGCAAGATACCCAAATGCAGGTTATTTCCAATAACCTCGCAAACGTTAATACCGTTGGTTTTAAACAAGACCGCGCGGTATTTGAAGATTTGTTTTATCAAATGAAAAAGCAACCAGGTTCAATGGTTGATCAGCAAAATGAAGCGCCAGGTGGTTTGCAGCTGGGTAATGGTGTACGCACGGTTGGCACTCAAAAGCTGATGAAAACCGGTAGCTACCAAAATACCCAAGAAGCGACAGACATGGCGATCATGGGCGCAGGTTTCTTCCAAGTTGAATTGAGCGACGGTACCACGGCATATACCCGTAACGGTCAGTTTCACCGTAACTCGGAAGGCGCACTGGTTAATGCCGCTGGTCTACCTATGATCCCAAACATTGAGATCCCAGAAAATGCGACAGGTATGAGTGTTGGTACTGATGGCATGGTGTCGATCAAAGTGCAAGGCGAGCCTGAACCGCAAGAAATCGGTCAAATCACTTTAGCCAACTTCACTAACCCATCGGGCCTTGAAGCTATGGGCGGTAACTTATTCCGTGAGAGCGGTGCATCTGGTGCGCCAATTGAAGGCGTCGGCGGTGAAGACGGCATTGGTGCGATTAGCCAGTTCACGCTAGAAGGCTCTAACGTGAGTGTAGTTGAAGAAATGGTGAACATGATCACCACCCAGCGCGCTTACGAAATGAACGCCAAAGTGGTCTCAAGTGCAGACCAAATGTTGAAGTTTGTTAGCCAATCAATGTAAGGGTAAGGCGATGATGCGCATTATTTTTCTTTTGGCTGCATTGGTGATGACAGGGTGTGCCCCTGTCTCAAGTGTAGTTGACCGTCAGCCACCGGAAGAGGTGCCATACACCAACTATCCAACATTTACGCCAGACAAAGATGGCAGTTTGTTCAATGCCAGTTACGGCATGGCGTTATTTCAAGATCGCCGTGCGTTTCGTACCGGCGATATTTTAACCGTGGTGTTGGATGAGCAAACGCGCTCAAGTAAAAAAGCGGGTACTTCATTTGGTAAAGAAAGTAATACCGGCATCAGCGTCCCAACCATTGCGGGTGCGACTTACCCGAAAGGCGAGTTTTCACTAAAAGGTGATCGTGACTTTAAAGGGGCGTCATCAAGCTCACAGCAAAACTCGTTAAGCGGCAGTATTACCGTATTGGTATCAGAAGTGATGCCAAATGGCGTGTTACGTGTACGTGGTGAAAAGTGGCTCAAGCTTAATCAAGGCGACGAATACATTCGCTTGTCTGGTTTAGCGCGAGTGGATGATATCGATGGCTCTAACCGCATTTCTTCTCAGCGTTTAGGTGATGCGCGGATTACCTATTCTGGTCGAGGCACATTGGCAGATGCGAATGAAGCGGGCTGGCTTTCTCGATTCTTTAACAGTTCATGGTTCCCAATCTAATGACATTCAAACACATACTTTTAGCGGCAGGTTTAGTGCTGTGCCCATTGCTAGCGTCGGCTCGACCACTGCTTAGTTTAGTCGATATTCAAGGCATCCGAGAAAACCAGCTGGTGGGTTACGGCTTGGTTGTGGGGTTAAGTGGTACGGGTGATAAAAACCAAACCAAGTTTACCTCGCAATCGGTGAAGAACATGCTGAGCCAGTTTGGCGTGCAGTTGCCAGCAAATGTTGACCCTAAACTGAAAAATGTCGCGGCGGTTGCAGTGAATGCTTCCATCCCCGCATTAGCAGGCAAAGGCCAGTCATTAGACATTACCGTATCATCAATTGGTGATGCTAAAAGCTTACGTGGCGGCACATTGTTACTGACGCCGTTAAAAGGTGTGGATGGTCAAATCTATGCAATGGCCCAAGGCAACTTAGTGGTTGGTGGTGTGAATGCACAAGGTAATAGCGGCACGGGCATAACCATCAATATTCCAACTGCGGGTCTTATCCCGAATGGCGGGATCATCGAGCGTGAAATTCCGTCGTCGTTTTTAACCTCGACTGATGTTGTGCTGAATTTAAAAGTGCCGGGCTTTAATACGGCCCGTAACATCGAAAAAGAAATTAATCGCGTGTTTGGTCCTGAAGTGGCAATGGCGGAAAGCCATGCCCGTATTCGCGTGCGAGCACCGCATAAAGCCAGCCAACGCGTTACCTTCTTAGCCATGCTTGAAAACCTAGAGGTTGAACAGCAGAAGAAACTGGATCGTGTGGTCTTTAATGCCCGTACCGGTACTATCGTGGTGGGTAAAGATGTACGCGTACATACCGCAGCTGTTAGTCACGGTAACTTAACCGTGAGCGTGGTTGAAAACTACAATGTGAGCCAGCCAAATGCCTTCAGTAATGGCAAGACTGCGGTCACGCCATCGTCAGATGTGTCGATTGATCAAGAGCGCGGCAAAGTCTTTATTTGGCCAGAAGGCAATCAAGGTACATCACTGCAAAGCATTGTTGATGCCGTGAATAGTTTAGGTGCTTCACCGAATGATCTGATGTCGATTTTGATTGCGTTAGATGAATCTGGTGCACTGGATGGTGAGTTGGTAATTCTGTAATGAAAGCGATTGATAACGAGCAACACTCAGCTTTGTATAACGACATGAGTGAACTAAATAAAATCACCGCAAATCCGGATAAAACACAAGCACTGGAGCAAGCGGCGAATCAGTTTGAAGCGGTCTTTTTACAAACGGTGCTACGCCATATGCGTAAAGCATCTGAGTCGATGAATGATGGCGAAGACTCCCCGTTTAACAGCAAGCAACAGAAGTTTTACCGTGAAATGTACGATAGCCAAATTGCGGTTGAAATGAGCCAGCAGCAGAGCATGGGCATTTCTGACATGTTGATAAAACAACTTGGTCAGCATGAAGCATTTAAGCCACAGCCACAGGCGGTCGCTGTTAATCAACAGACACCGATTGAATCATTAGCGGGGCGCTTTAGCCCGGCCAATGACACCACATTGCAATCCGGTAACAACGTGAAGTTGCCACATTGGTGGGGAAATACGACCCCACTGTCGCAGCATTTAAAAATCCAGATGGATAACGAAGAGCTATGAGTTTGATTAATATCGGCTTGTCCGGCATGAATGCTGCGAACGCCGGCCTTTCTGTGACAGCCCACAACGTATCTAACGTGATGACCCCAGGTTACAGCCGTCAGCGTGTGGGTTTTGGTTCTGTCACTGGTGCGAATAATAGTGGTGCTGGTGTTGGCGTCAGCAATGTTGAACGCATGGCGGATAACTACCTTAATCAGCAGATTTATCGTCAGCGTGGCTCGTGGGGCTACAATTCGATCAGCTCACAGTACATGCAAAAAACGGAAACTGTGCTTAACAATAAAAGCACCTCTATCAGCACGGGTTTAGACCGTTTCTATGCAGGGTTAAATGAAGCGTCAGCTAAACCACAAGACATTGCTTATCGCCAGACGATTGTCAGTGAAAGCAAATCGATGGTGCAGCGCTTTAATAATTTAAGCACCCAGCTTGATAGCCAAGAGCGACAGGTTAATGGCCAGCTGGATGCGTCGATCACCGATGCCAATACCCTAATGGCTAGCATTGCGAGCCTTAACAGCAGTATTCGCGATGTTGGTGGTAACAGCGAAGCGGCCAGTAGCCTGCTCGATGCCCGAGATGAAGCGATCCGTCAGCTATCGTCAATGATGGACGTGAACCCGACCTACCATGATGACGGCACAGTGACCGTTACTATGGCGAAAGGCCAAACACTGGTCAGCGGTACCACAGCAAGCCAATTGAGCCAAGATCACAATGGTGAGTTAGTCCTTAAGCGTGGCGATACCAATCTGGCATTGGATGACAACTTAGGCGGCACCATCGGTGGTTTAGTGGATTACCGTGACAACGAACTGACAGGCTTACGCCGTGAGTTAGATGTAATGGCCTACAGCTTTGCGACCGAATTTAACGAAAAGCATCAGCAAGGTTTCGACCTAAATGGCGAGGCAGGTAAGGCGGTATTTGGTGGCGTGGATAGCGTAGAAGGCGCAGCGGCTAAATTAACCTTATTGGTGGATGACCCTAAGCAATTAGCGTTTTCATCAGCCGCTGATGAACCGGGTAACAGTGACAACCTTAAGGGCTTAATTGAACTTAAAAATGCCCCTGTCGATGTAGACAAAAGCAAGTTGTCGCCTGAGGCGTTAAAAAACTATGAACTGGCGATTGATAAGCTTAATGGCAAGTCGATTTACAGCAACTACACAGGTTTAACCGGTGACTGGGCGATTCGTACTGCGCAGCTTGAAGCGGATACCAAAGCATCAGCAGCGTTAGTCGATCAAGCGCAAGGTGAACGTGATAGTAAAAGCGGCGTCAACCTCGATGAGGAAGCGGCCAGTATCATGACGTATACCCAAATGTACCAAGCGAATGCGCAAGTGATTTCAACGGCTCAACAGCTGTTTGATGTCACTTTGTCGATGTTCCGCTAATTAATAATACCCAAGCAGGATTGAATTATGCGGATAAGCACATCGCAAATGAATAACATCATGTTGACGAGCATGCAGAGCTCGACAACTGGGGTGAATAAAAGCTTTATTCAGCTAAACTCTGGCGAGCGAATGCTGAAACCCTCGGATGATCCGCTGGGTGCGGTGCAACTGATGATGTTGGATCGTGAGCAGGCTGACATTAGCCAATTTAAAAAGAATATCTCGAACCTGACTACCCAGTTGGGCCAGACAGAATCGCACCTTGATGCTTCTAATACGGCGGTATTACGAGCGCAAGAGTTGGTGACGGGCGTGCTTAACGCCAGTAATAGCACCATGGAAGGACGTGAAGCGATCGCCACTGAACTCGATGGTATTTTGGGGCAGCTAACGGATATTGCGAACAGTAAAAACCCTAACGGTGATTACATTTTCGCGGGTACCAAAACCGATACCCAACCCATAGTCAAAGACCCTGCAACAGGGGAATATATTTACCAAGGCAACAGTGACCAACGTGAAGTACAGGTTGCGGAATCGATGTCGATCCCGGCTAACCAAACCGCGGATGTGATGTTCTCTAACGGTAGCGATAATATTTTCAATACCCTCGATAGCGTGATTAATGATCTACGTAACCCCGCTATTGATGGTAGTAACCTCACTAACAGTGTGACGCAAGCGCAAACTGACATCAAAAGTACCTTATCGTCTATCAATGGTGCATTAACCGATGTCGGTGGTCAGCAAAATTCATTGACCATGATTTCGGGTTCGCATGATGATAATAAGCTCATCAATGATAAACTGATCGGCGATGTGAAAGATTTAGACTACAGCCAAGCGATTTTAGAGCTCAATACTCAGATGGCTGCGCTGCAAGCGACGCAAATGACGTACAGCAAAGTACAGAATTTATCGCTGTTTAAATTGATGTAATGCCTTTGTGGGTGAGTCTGTGATTTGCCCATCTTGGTTTGATATTTATTGCATCTAGAGGCAAATGTTTTTTATAGCTAGACGCTTTTTATTACGAGGCGTTTTCTTTTATTAGACGTTTTTTGTTACTAGCTGCAGTCTTATGAGTAAAAGAGGCCGCCTTGGTTAATCAAATTTCTTCGAGTCCCAATACCCTTCGTAGTGGTGACAGTACCCAACCTGAACGCATTGCTCAGCAACAACCCGTCGCTGCGGTCAGTCGTGTATCTGAGAAAAAATCTCGCCAAGAGCAGCAACAATCAGGGCTAACGGGTAAACCGCGTAGTCTGCTTACCCAAACCACGTTAGCGCATAACCAAGCCGCCCAAGCGCAAACCGCTCAAAAAGCCTTGCGCGATGCCAGCGAATTACTAAACCAACTTCGCCAAGTGGCGCGCCGCTCACTGAGCAGCCAAGAAGGCAAGCGAGACCAACTTCAGCAATCGCTGCACCAGTTAAAAGGCAAATTGGTTAAATTAACCCGTGAAGCGAAATACCAAGGTGCGCCTGTACTGCACCACGACTTAACGCCACGGTTAGAAGGCGAACAGCAAACCGAGCAATTTGGCATTAAAGGCCTGCGGCTAAATACCTTGCGTAGCCAAGATGAAATTGTCCGTTTTCAGTTTGAATCAGGTTCGCCCTCTTCTGTTCGCGCTTTAATTGAATCCGATGAAAACAGCCATGAAATTGCCAATAAATTAGATCGCGCCCTAGCACCGCGAGGCATTCAGGTGGGTGTAGATAAGTTTGGTGACATGGCTTTCACGGTCGATAAAGCCGAATGGGTCAATATTCGTAAAGGGGTGTGGGTGTCGGGCGGCGGTCAAATTCTGCCATCGGGTAATCCGATTAAAGCACGCCTTGAATCACACGATAAGCAAGCGAGCGAGCCGGAAGCGTTAGAATTCGGTAAACCGCAACAGTCTCGCCAAGCACTGGCTGACATCGAGCGCATGCTGCAAAAAGTGCAGCAGGCACTGAGCCAAATTGATCGCGCTCAGCAACAAGTTGGCGCGGATTTAGAGCGAATTGTCCGCACCAACAGTTTGAAGTCTGGCATTGTGAACCAGCAAGGTGACATTGAAGCCACTTGGATGGATGCGCCGCAAGAAGTATCGCTTCAGCTAATAGAAAATGCGGTACCGACATTATTGGCCCAAGCGAATGCTACCCGTCATAACGTGGTGGCCTTGCTAGAACCTTAAGTAATAAAACAATTTAAGCAATGCACCTTGGCGCTGAGTGTGTAATCGTGAAAAGTGTTTCATCGTGAAATAAGCTGCAAAGCCAATAAAAAGCGGGTCTGCCCCGCTTTTTTTGTGCCTGCTATTTATCTATAAGCACATGAGTGAATAGCGTTTTTGGTTAAATATACGCATTTCCTCGCAGCAAGGTCACACCACGAAATAAAGTAAAAAAAATACTTAAGAAGCGTAAAAAGTGGGTCGCTCTGAAAAAGTAACAACCGAGCCCATTGCCGTAAGGCGGCACTGTGGAACACTATTACATAGAGGACTGCTCTCATGGCAATGACCATCAACACTAACTTCGCATCAATGAATGCCCAGCGTAACCTACAAAGCACGCAGGGTTCACTAAACGGTTCACTAGAGCGTCTGTCTACTGGCTTGCGTATTAACAGCGCAAAAGATGATGCGGCGGGCCTGCAGATTGCTAACCGTATGGACTCTCAGGTTAACGGCCTGAAAGTAGCACAGCGCAACGCCAACGATGGCATCTCTATGGCGCAAACAGCTGAAGGTGCTCTGCAAGAGTACACCAATATTCTTCAGCATATGCGTGACCTTTCTGTGCAGTCGAAGAACGGTTCTAACTCAAACTCTGATCGCGCGGCACTGGATAAAGAATTCCAGACAATGACCAAAGAACTTGACCGTATCGTAGATACCACAACGTTTGGTAAAGGCGAGAAGCTGTTTGACAAGCTGGGCAAAGGTGTTGATTTCCAAGTGGGTGCAGATGTTGCGCCAGTTGATGCAAAAAAACTGACGTCTGTAAAAGCAAACGATGCAACAACAACAGTGGAAGATGCTCTGTCAGCGCTGGGCATTAACAGTGAAGCCGGTATGAAAGGCATTGCTGTAACTGATAAACTTCTTACAACGTTATCTACGTCAGATAATGCCGCTGGTGCAGATGTTACGCTGGCAAGCTTAGGTGCACCTGCTACAGGTGCTGGTGCATCTAAAGCCGATGCTGTGGATAATGTTGAAAAGTTCTTAAGTGATAACGATATCACTGGGGTCACTGTTTCTGAAGGTTCTGACAAAGATAAAGTTTTATTAACCTTCAGTGATGAAGCTAAAGCAGATTTTGCTGAAGCTGCAGCGGTATCGACCGAATTAAAAGACAATTTTATTGATGCAACTAATGGTAAAATTGATCCAGCGAAGATCCTTCCGAGAACCGATATTTCGACACTAGCGGGTGCAATGCAAAAAGCTGGTATGAACAGCGCTGCTATTTCTGACTCGAACGTAATTCAGATAAAGGTAGACAGCAACTCACTGAATACTGATAGCCTAGGCAATATTTCAGATGTAACTAACTCAGAAACTGCGATTACCAAGATTGATGAGATGATCGACAGCGTAGGTTCAGTGCGTGCCGAGCTGGGTTCAACTCAGAACCGTTTCAGTTCTACTATCAACAACCTTGGCAACATCGCAGAGAACATGTCTGTGGCTAAAGGCCGTATCATGGATGCAGACATCGCGGCAGAATCTGCCAACATGACTAAGCAAAACACTATGATGCAAGCAGGTATCACAGTGCTTTCTCAAGCTAACCAAATGCCAAGCATGGTTTCTCAGCTACTACGTTAATTGTTGTAGTCAGCTTGTCATTCCTACCAGAGCGGAAGTAATACTTCCGCTTTCTTTTTATCTGGCCTTTATAAAACCGACCACTCCCTTTAAAATCAATAAATTAAATGTGGTATGTTTTTTGCTTGTTGTTAGTGCAATGGCTTGTGCAAAGTATTGCGCAATATGTTGAGTTACAGGCGACGAGAGCTGAATAGGCAAACATTCTCCTTGGCGGAGAGTAACGTTGGCGGAGAGTAAATCATGTTAATGACAGGGTTAGGTTCAGGTATTGATTACGAAAGTATGATTGCTGCAATTGTGGGTGCCGAGCGCGCCCCGAAAGAGAATCAGCTTGCACGCCAAGAGGGCATGAACCATGCCGAGAAAAATGCGCTGCAAGAAATTCAGTTCACCATCAACAGCTTTCGCGACAAAGTTGAAGATCTGAACTCCAGCCGCGAGCTCCAAAAATTAAAGGCGGAGTTAAGCAACGATGATGTGTTATCAGCGTCGGTCGACAGTAATGCGGTAACCGGGGAGTATAACTTTGAGGTGACCCAGCTGGCGCTGGCCGAGCGCACTCAGCTGTTTAAGGTGGCTGAAGGTAGTACGTTTACTGAGGGTAAATTCAGCTTCACTACGGATTCAGGTCCGGTCGAAGTTGATATTGTTACGCTGAAAAGTAATTTGGATGCGGAGCAGGTTGCTAAGAAACAAGCGCATAAAGATCAGGTTTATAAAGAGGTTGCTGAAGAAAATAATATCGCCCAGACTGATCCTGATTTTGAAACCAAGGTAAAAGATGCGTTAGCTGCAGACCCTGAACAACAGACCAGTTTCGACAATCAGCAGAAAGTTTACGATGACGAAATAGCTCGCCTGAACACTGAGGGTGTCAAGCTGGAAGAGATCCAAACTGCAATCAATGGACATGCTAACAGTGACGGCGTGAAGGCAACGCTGGTACGTTCGAATGGCGACATTAGCATGGTGCTGAACGCTAAGGATACCGGTACGGTTAATGCGATTGGGGCGATCACGCTTACAACACCTCTTAAGGTTCGGCTTGGTGGTGTGGGAAGTAGCACTATTGAGGATCAGAAACCCCTGCAGACTGCGCAAAATGCCAAGGTGATGTTCGGCTCGATGGAGCTGATTTCATCAACCAACAAAATGGAAAATGCCATTGACGGCATTAGCTTGAACCTCAAGGCAAAAGGAACGGTCAACGTTAAGGTCGAGCGCGATGAGGCATCGGTCAACAGCACCATCAAGTCGTTTGTTGAAGACTACAACAAGATTATCGAAACTGTTAATACTTACACCAAATCGAGTGAAGATAAGGCCGCGGCGCTGTCGGGCAGTTCGGCGACCCGCAGCATGGTCAGCCGCCTGCGTGGCGTAATTGGTGCTGAATACGGTTCATCAGACAATAACACTCTAGCTAGTTTGGGTATTACCACCAACCGCGAGGGTGGTACGCTTAAAATTGATCAGAAGAAGCTGGATAAAGCGCTGGAAGATGACTTCGAAGCGGTCTCTAAGCTGTTTTTGGGTGAAGAAAAACAGATCGGCATGATGGATCAAATGATGGTGGTGCTGGATGACTACCACAAAAATGGCGGTACCTACGATCGCCGTATTGATCAGCTGGAAATCAACAATAAACAGATAGCGGAAGACCGTGAAAAATTAGATTCACGTATGGAAGCCAAAACCCTGTCGTTACGTGCCTATTATGCGCGAATGGACAGTCAGATAGCCCAAATGAACCAGACACAGAACATGCTGGTCAGCATGCTGATGTAGCAAGAGTGAAGCACAATAAATGATGAACAATGAAGGCCTTGGAGCCTACCAGCAATCGCAAAATCATGCCCAAGCGGCATCAGCCAGCCCGCACCGTTTGATCCAAATGCTGTTGGAAGGTTTGCTTGATAATTTAAGCCGCGCTCGTGGCTTTATGGAACGCGGCCAAGTGGCTGATAAAGGTATGATGATCACTAAATGCCTCGACATTTTAAACGGCCTAAGTTCAGTGTTGGATGAGCAAAAAGGGGGCGAAGTTACCCAAGAGCTATTCCGCTTATACGACTACTGCGGCCGTCGCTTATTTGAAGCGAATTTACAAAACGATATGGCGGCGATTGATGAAGTCAGTCGTTTAATTCGTGACATCTTGGATGGCTGGGTGGTGCTAAAACCTGATCGTATTCAGGTCGCGAATGAAGATTGAGCGGCAACTAGAGAGTATTCTCCAGCACTTTAAGCAAGCGTTAGTGGCGGAAGATTGGGATAAGTTAGCAGCCTTGGATACTAAGTTGCAGCAAGCCTTACCTAAATTAAAACAAGCGCCACTGGCTTCTGAAGTAAAAGCGAAGTTAGCTGAAATTAATCAATTTTATAGCCTGATGATTGCACGCGGAGAATCGGAAAAAAGCGAGATCCGTGCGCAAATACAGCAACAGCAAACCAATACCGAAGGGATGCAGGCCTACCTGCAGAATCGTTGAGAATCATTTAATGCAATCCATAGCCAATCAGTCGACACGTCAAAGTTCTGTATCAAGTTCAGCTTCAAGTTCTGCCTCAAGCGCTAGCGCATCCAATGCCAACCCTATTATTAAAGGGAATTCGTCATTGGATAAACCAATGGGCTTTCAACAATTTGAGCAGAAACTGAACCAAAGCGAACTTCGCCAGAATGCGATGAAAAAGGCTGATGCAAAGGCGAAAGCAAAAAATGACAACGATAACGAACTAAAAGCAGATGAAGCCGCACAACCTGCTGCGGGCTTTGTGGTGTCGGATGCGTATTTAGCGCAGTTAAAGCAGATGCTAAATGGCAATACGACAGGCCATGACGGTGAGCAATTAACATCGGCTGGGTTACCGCAACGTCAGGTACAAGTGGGGTCGCTAACAACCATGAATGCGATGCCTTTTAAAGGTGCGCAAGTGATGGACGCGAATGCAGCTCAGCAAGCAGAGCTGAAAATGCAGGGGCAACTGCCGCAAGATCTTGCTGATATGTTAGCCGCCAAAAAAGGCAATGCTGCGGCGCAGGCGGAACTAATGCAAGCGATCCGTCAGCAATTATCGGATATGCCGAAGGCGGACCTTAATAGTGCCGCATTAGAGCGTTTAATCGCAGCAACGCAAACGCATGGTCAAAATTTACAAGCATCACTATCGCCAGCGACACAACTACACAATACAGCGGCAGAGCAAGCAACAAAAATGGCACCGCAACAATTTCAAGCCAGCGTGGATATTACACAGCCTGATTGGGGTAAGGATCTGGTTGATCAACTGCGATCGCGAATGCAGTTCAGTAAGACCGATCATTTACAACAAGCCCATGTTCGCTTAGACCCGCCTGAATTGGGCAAGCTAGACATTAATCTACGGATGGAAGGTGACAAAGTGTCGGTGCATTTCACCGCGGCTCATCCTCAATTACGTGAAGCTTTGCTAGCCAATGCCGAACGCTTGCGGTTTGATTTCGAAGGCGGGCAATTGCAGCTGGGTGACGTGTCTGTTTCTAGTGGTAATCAACAACAAGGCCAACAATCACACTCGTCGTTCGATGGGCAAGATGATGTGGTGGCATCGAATAGCCGCACTGTTCTACAAGGTGGCGCATTAGACGGTTTAAAACGGTCTTCAAGTCGTTTTGAATCAATGGTTTAAATTGTGGTGTTAGCAAAATAATGACAGAAGAAGTAAAACCAAAATCAAAATTGCCGCTAATAATCGCAGCTGGAGTGATAACACTCGCGTTAGCGGGAGGCGGCGGCTGGTGGTATGTCCAACAGCAGAAAGCGGCGGCTATGGAAATAGCGGCAACTCAGGCATTACCTGCCACTGCAATGGTGAAAAAACCGGTATTTTTACCGTTAAAAAAATTCGTAATGAGCGTGAAAGGTGACGACCGTTTGCATTATTTAATGCTAGAGCTGTCGATCATGAGCTATAGCGAAGATCAGCTGAAAGTGCTGGAAGATTACATGCCGGTGATCCGCAATGCGGTGATCACCTTGGTGAGTGGTAAAGATTATGAATCACTCTCGGCACAAGGTGTTATCCCTGTTCTGCAATCTGAATTAAAAGATTATCTCGGCAAGGTGATGAATGAAATGAATTCAAGTAATGGCATCGACCGAATCCTGATCACCAAAATGGTCATCCAATAGGAGCGCCCATGCAGAATGCAGCTATGTATGACCCTCAAGGGGTTAACGCGTATCAACAGCATCAGCAGCTTGGTCAAAAAGCGCAAGAACAACGCTTATTAACCAAGTATGCCGGACTGGTACGCCGGGTTGCTCGCCATATGACACCACAAGTGAATGCTGTTATCTCAATGGAAGATATGGAGCAGATCGGCTTGATGGCGTTATTAGATGTGATCCGCCGTTACCCTGATGAAAGCGATGAAGCGTTAGAACGTCTTGCGGTACAGCGCATTCGTGGTGCAATTTTGGATGAGCTACGACGAATGGATTGGCGTTCTCGTCGTTATCGTCAACGTGGCTATGAACTGCGTGATGCTGAGCGAGCGTTGAGTCGTCGCTTAGGTCGATCGCCGAGTGATGCTGAATTAGCGACGGAACTTGATGTTGAGTTAAGTGAAGTTTATCGCCGTCGAGTGGATGTTCAAGCAGAAAGTTTAGGTAGCTTTGAGTCTTTACAAGAAGATGGTGAACAATTTTTTGGGTTGAGCTTTCAGTGCCAAGCACATGAAAAGGCCGAGCTAAAAAATGCCATGGTCAAGGCATTATCCCGACTGAGTGAACGTGAACAAATCATGCTGAATTTTTACTACGAGCATGAAATGAATTTAAGAGAAATCGCGCTGGTTTTTGAATTAACAGAGGCGCGTATTAGCCAAATTCACAAGAAAGCCTTGAAGACGTTACAGGCGACGTTAGCGGATTGGCGAGAAGTAGTTTAACGGAGTTATAGCATGCAACTTATCATTGGTTTTGTCATTGTCTTCGGGTCCATTGTTTATGGCTATACCCATGCCTCGGGGCGAATGCTGGCACTTTGGCAACCGGCAGAATTTGTTATTATTCTGGGGGCCGGTTTTGGCGCGATGGTGATCTCTAACCCGCCATACGTGCTTAAAAATATCCTAACCCGTTTAAAGATGATGTTTGGGAAAGGCTACGGCGAATCTTTCTTTAAATCCGTATTAGAGTTGATGTACGAATTACTGGAAGTTATTCGTAAAGATGGCATTAAAAAGCTCGATGACCATATTGAAAATCCACAAGGTAGCGATATTTTCAGTAAGTACCCAGAGGTGACTAAATCAAATGTTCTAGTGAGTTTTATTACCGATAACTTGCGAATGATGGCAATGGGTAAAATGAGCCATCATGATTTAGAAGCGGTATTGGAACTGGAGTTACATGCGCTAGAAGAAGACTTACTTCGTCCATCTAAAGCTTTGGGCAAAGTAGGTGAAGCCATGCCTGGTTTCGGTATTGTCGCGGCAGTATTGGGTATTGTTGTGACCATGCAGAGCATTGGTGGGGCCTTGGCCTTGATTGGTGTCAAGGTGGCTGCGGCGTTAGTGGGTACTTTCTTCGGTATTTTAATGTGCTATGGCGTATTTGAACCGATTGCAGCAAGCATTGCTAACCAAGTGAAAAAAGAGATGATGGCGTTAAATATGGTTTCTGCAATTTTGGTCACCCAAGCGCAAGGAAAACCAACACTGCTGGCGTTAGATGCTGGACGCAAAGTGCTGCATTCTGAATATAAACCATCGTTTATTACGATGGAAAAATGGGTTTCTGGAGACTGATAACGTGAGTAAAGAACCTCATATCATCATCGTCAAAAAGAAAAAACGCGGTCATCACGATGAACACCACGGTGGAGCGTGGAAAGTCGCGTTTGCCGATTTCGCAATCGCGATGATGGCGTTTTTTATGGTGCTGTGGATCATGGAAATTGCATCCAAAGAAGAGCGTGAAGAAATTCAATACCGACTGCAACATAGCAGTGTCTTCGACAATATGGAGAACGTGTTTGACGTCGCTAACAGCCCGTTCCCGATTGACTTTGGCGGTGAGGCATCACCATTTGAAAACCCAGTTCAGTCAAATTTAAGCGGCAATAATAAATTAGACTCTTCATTACACCAGCAGATCCCAGAAGGGAAAGTCGGTGCTAATGCAGGCCGTGGTTCAAAGCTGAATTCGATGATTGCGGGTAAGCATTTATCAACGGCGCAGCTGATGATGTTGGCGAATGAGCTGAAATCGGTGACTGATGCTCTGTCTGCCTCTGAAAATGTGGTGCTGGAAATTGTCCCGCAAGGGCTACGTATTTTGATCCAAGATAGTACCAAGCATTTTATGTTTGAGCGGGGAAGCTCAAATATGACACCTTTCTTCGAAGATATGTTATATAGCTTAGCGCCGATATTAGGCCAGATTAAAAATCGGATGGTGATCAGTGGCCATACCGATGTAACTCGATTCCATCGTGATACATACTCTAACTGGGAACTGTCTGGTGAGCGGGCATTAAAAGCACGCCAAACCTTAGTCAGTTCTGGTTTACCAAAAGGCAATGTCTTGCAGGTGGCTGCGATGGCTGAGCGAATGTTGGTTAATGAAAATGATCCGAAAAGCGGTAAAAACCGTCGAATCGAAATGATGATATTAACCAAAGAGGCAGATACCCAATTGGCCTTGTTGTTTGGTCAAAGCCCTGCTGTGACCGATTCGCCTGCGTTACAGCAAGCGCGTAACTTTGCAGAATCGAATCGCCCCGTATCTCGATTAGACGTTATGGTAAATTAAAAAATAATGAGACAGATTGAAGTAATCCCACAGTTTGTAGAAAAATTTTCCTGCATTGCAGATCAGTGTGAAGACCATTGTTGTCATGGTTGGAATATCAATATAGATAAACCAACTTACCGTTTTATGACTGAAAAGAGCAAGTTCAAGGACAAGGCAAAGGCGATGATCACCAAGACACCGAAAACCAAGGTGTTTGCGCAGATCAAGCTTGATGCAAAAGGGGTGTGCCCGTTCCGTGATAGCAAGGGGTTGTGTGATGTGCATAAAGCCCATGGACATAGCCGCTTATCGAATACCTGTAAAACCTACCCACGGACTGATACTACCCGCGGTCAGCGCGTTGAACGTAGCTTGACACTCTCTTGCCCTGAAGCGGCTCGCCAAGTATTACTTAACCCCTCGGCGATGATGTTCAGCGAAAAGGTGAATTTTGAGCCAAGCTTCAAACCTGCGGCTTATCGTTACCCGTATTACTATGAGACGGTGCGTCAGTTGTATATTGATGTGTTGCTGATGGAAGGCGTAGCGCTGGAAGCAAAGTTGTTCATGTTGGGCATGAGCCTGAAGATGCTCGATGCTAAAAAGGACGATCAAGAGGGTTTTCAAGGCACACTGACTTATTGCATTGAGAGTATTGTAAACGGCGAGTTCCTCGCCATGTACGAATGTTCCGGAAGTATGCTCGACATGCACGCTATCTTCCTGACACGACTCTACAATGTTCAGTTTGCGCTTGGGATCACAGGAAAACATGAATTGGTGCTGGAGCGGATTAAGCAGATCTATGATCAGCTGGTTGATACCCTTGGTCAAGCTGGCGATGATCTAGCTCAGCAAAAAACGATATTGCTTCAGGGGTTCAATGGCCACTATCAAGAGTATGTCACTGAAAATCCGCATGTTTGGTTGAACTACTTCTTGTATGGCATGTACCAACAAGATTTTCCAAGTAAAGGGCTGTATTCGGTATTTACCGAGCAAGTGATTGATTTCTTTTTACTACGTGGTGCGCTGACGGCGATTGCTTCGTCCCGAGCATTGGTTGATAACGATGTTATTCACGTGGTACAGAGTTACCACCGTGCACGTAGCCATGGGGTGAAAATATCTATGGGTATTAAACACATCGTCGATAAATACTTACAAGTAGACGAGGCCATGCTGCCGCTGTTATTACTGAAAGTCGCTTAGCGTATATCCCCAGTGTATAATCGCGCGCCTTGATAGAAGGAAACGCCTTGGCTGGCAAAGCTTAGCGGTTCGCGCGGCCTTATTTTTATATTATTAATGAATTGTCAGGGCGGTAGCTCTGAATGAATGAGAGAAGTAGACGATGACGGTATCGGTAGTGACAATCGCAGTGGATGACGGCTCAACCAATGTAAAAGTAAGCTGGATTGAAAGTACTCAGCTTAAGACGATTATTTCGCCGAACTCTTTCCGTAAAGATTGGAAAAGTGCGGCGCTGCGTCGTGATAAGAAGGTGTTTAACTACACCATCGGCACCACGAAGTACACGTACGATGCAACGTCAGATAAAGCGTTAGAAACAACGCATGTCGATTATCAATACGATGATTTAAACCTGCTTGGTGTTCACCATGCGCTGTTGCAAACCGGTGTAACACCTTGTCCAGTTCGTTTAGTGGTTACCTTGCCAATCACTGAGTTTTATAACGCGGAAGATTGCCAGCGTAACGAAGCGAACATTGAGAAAAAACGTCAAAATTTGATGCGTGAAATTGCGTTGAATAAAGGCGATCTGTTTGAGGTTGTTGATGTTGTTGTGATGCCTGAAAGTGTACCAGCAGTATTGTCGACGTTAATGGATTCTAACTGTAACGAATTCACTCGCTCATTGGTTGTTGACTGTGGCGGTACGACCCTTGATATGGGTGTGGTCGTTGGTGAATTTGACGATGTATCTGCGGTTTACGGTAACAAAGAAATTGGCGTTTCTATGGTGACGGATGCGGCGCGTAAAGCACTAGCCGCCGCCGATAGTGATGCAAGTTACTTAGTGGCGAATGAGCTGATTAAGCGTCGTTATGATATGGACTTCGTACGAGAAGTAGTTAATGACGAATCTCAGATTGATGTGATTCTGACTAAGATTGAAAACAAGATCCAAGAACTTGGAACCTCTGTTGCCTACGAAGCGAAGAAGTTTGCCAAAAATCCTAACCGTGTTTACCTAGTGGGTGGTGGCGCACCGTTAATTGCACCTGCACTGAAAGAAGCGTATGCGACCTTAGGTGATCGTGTTGTGCTGGTTAACGATGCACAGTCTGCACTTGCACGTGAATTGTGTATTTACCACAGCGATTTTGACGATCTAGAAGTCGAGCCAGAATCATTGATAGAGGTTGAGGATGAGTAGCCAATTAAAACGGGTTAATTATTCGATCTATCTTGATTTAGTTAAATCTCAGTCCGACCGCTTTGCGGTCGGGGTGATGCAAAAGTGGGTCGATGAGCGTAAGCAGTTAGTCGAAAACCCGTCGGATGCAGCCGCGCTGCATTCGAGTTTGCATATGCACAAAACCATCTACTTGGCGGGTATGTATATGTATCTGCTAAGCCCAGTATTAAGTCAGGGTTTAGTGGATAACTTGGGTAAGGATACCGTTGATATTCCAACACTACGGCGTCAACTTGAAATCTGTGGGTTTCAGTTAGATGGCGCGGAAAGTTCCGATATTTCGGGGATGTTGGAGCAGTTACAAGGTGCGGTTGATTTAAGTTCGGTAAATCAAGGTTTAGCGCAGCTTCAGCAGAGTGTGGTTCAGTTAGGTCAAGCTCAACGCGAAGATCGTGAAAACCAAGCATCGAGCGAAGAATGTACGGCAGAAACTGACTTATCTGAAGCCAGTTTAATGGCTGTTACACAGGCGATGCAGGCCCAATTTAGACCGCTTCATTCACAGTTGATGGAAGTGGAAGCGCGTCTGTCTGGTCAGGATTGTACTTCGACAGAAAAAGCGGAAATTATTCGCGCGATGTCGGAACAACAAGCTATTGCTTTGGATCAGCAAACCCAGCAATTAGAAGAGATCAAAGCGCTATTAGAGGCGCAGAAACAAGCCTCGGCATTAGCGTCGGCTCAGGCTGAAAATGCAGAGAAAGTGTCGCAAGAAATGGCTGAGCTGAAAGCCATGCTGAAAGCGCAAACCCAAATGATCCGTAATTTATCATTGAATGCGCCAGCGACAGAGCCCAAAGCTACACCGCAGGATAATGAAGCTGATCTTTCACAGCGCATTGCCAATGTGCAAAAGATTAAAAAGAAAGGCTTATTCTAGGCGTTGCCTGTGTAATACCGTCTTGCTGAACTGTGATCCCCCTGATTGAGTGATAACTGTCCTGTCGTTAACATGGCTTAACGGAGAGTTAACACGGTTAGGGGTGTTCATGACGCAAGGATGGGTCGTTGTACCAGTATCACTGATGTACCTAGGGGTACTGTTTTTTATCGCTTGGTATGGTGATAAAAAAACCACATGGCTTGCGCGCTGGCGCCCTTGGATTTATAGCTTATCAATCGCGGTCTATTGTACCTCGTGGACCTTCTATGGCACGGTCGGACAAGCCAGCCAAGATACGTGGTCATTCCTTCCTATTTATCTCGCCCCTATTCTTGTCTTTACGCTGGGCTGGCGCATTCTGGCTCGTCTGATCCTCATCGCTAAACGTGAACACATTACCTCTATTGCTGACTTTATTGCTGCTCGTTATGGCAAGTCGCAAGGGCTTGCTGTGCTTGTTACTGTGATTGCAGTGATTGGCATTTTGCCTTATATCGCCTTGCAACTACGGGGTATCACCATGGGGCTGACTCAAATTGCACCTGACTTAGGGGCGCAATTTAGCCTCGGGGCTGGAGTGTCTTTTGATACCGCTTTGGTGGTGACCTTGTGTATGGCCGCTTTTACCGTGCTGTTTGGCACTCGTCATATTGATACCACCGAGCACCATCGGGGCATGATGATGGCGGTGGCTTTTGAGTCGCTCATTAAATTAGGGGCGTTCCTTATTGTGGGGGGCTTTGCGGTTTGGTTGCTGATTGAACAACCGGGCTGGACGGTTAGCGCCCAGCAACACATTGCTACCAGTTCGTTGAATATTGGCAGTTTCTTTATTCACACTCTGCTGACCATGGCGGCGATTATTTGTTTGCCTCGCCAGTTTCATACCATAGTGGTCGAGAATAATCGGGCGCAAGATCTACACAAAGCACGTTGGATATTCCCTGCTTACTTAGTACTGATGGGGTTGTTTGTGCTGCCATTAGCCTTGGCGGGGGAAGCGCTGATCCCGCAAGTATCGGCTGATACCTACGTGATAAACCTGCCGTTATTACAAGGTGCTGAGAATATTGCACTACTGGCGTTCTTAGGCGGAACCTCGGCAGCCAGTGGCATGGTGATAGTGTCTACTATCGCGTTAGCTATCATGGTGTCGAATGATCTTGTTTTGCCTTTGTTGCTAAGACGTTTACGTATTTCGGACCGACGGTTTTCTGCGTTTTCTGGTTTACTGCTTAATATCCGTCGTGCCCTTATTTTGGTGTTACTACTGGCGGCATGGGGGTTTTTTCAAATTCTCGATAATATCCCGTCGTTATCGGCGATTGGCTTATTGTCTTTTGCTGCTATCGCACAATTTTCTCCCGCATTACTGGGGGGGATCTACTGGCGAAAAGGTAATCGTAACGGGGTATACGCTGGGTTAATTGGTGGTATCACCATCTGGGTGATCACCATGATGACTCAAACCGGCATGCTCGCAGGTACGGCTGAAACCAATGTGTTGTTATGGCTACTCACGCCGCCGTCATTACCAATATTGGAAGTGCTTACTACGGTTGATTGGGGCATGTTGCTTAGCTTAATGGTTAACATTAGCTTGTACGTATTGGTGTCAGTATTTACCCGTTCATCACTTACCGAGCGGTTACAGGCCGCGACATTCGTCGGTGCGCCATTACCTGAAACGGACGATGTTAGCTTATATCAAAGTCGCGTGACGGTTGGTGAGCTTGAGATGCTAGCGGCACGTTTTGTTGGCCGTAAACGAGCTCGAAAGGCGTTTCGCCAATTTTCAGAACAACACCGAGGCACCTTAACATCAGAACTGCAAGCCAGTGCAGCTTTGATCCGTCATACCGAACGGGTGTTAGCTGGCGTGTTTGGTGCGTCCTCTGCGAGGTTAGTACTTACTTCCGCATTAAAAGGTCGCAATATGCAGCTTGAAGAGGTCGCGACCATCGTTGATGAAGCCTCTGAGTTATTCGATTTTAGTCGCGGTTTATTACAAGGGGCGATTGAGCATATTAATCAAGGTATTACTGTCGTGGATAAGCAGCTGAGGTTAGTGGCGTGGAATCAGCGCTATTTAGAATTGTTCACCTTCCCTGCTGGGTTGATCCAAGTTGGTCGTCCAATCGCTGATGTGATTCGATATAACGCTCAACAAGGTTTGTGTGGCGCGGGTGATACTGAAAAGCATGTGGCAAAAAGGGTTGAGCACTTACAGCGAGGCACTGCTCATACCTCATCACGCATTCGTAGTGATGGGCAAGTGATCGAAGTACAAGGTAACCCTATGCCCGGTGGCGGATTTGTGATGAGTTTTTCTGATATCACGGCATTTCGCCAAGCCGAGCAAGCCTTGAAAGAAGCCAACGAAAACTTAGAAGCCCGGGTGCAGAAACGTACTCAAGAGCTTGAATTATTGAATCGAAAACTGGTGACGGCGACGCAACAAGCGGAACAACAATCCCATTCAAAAGGCCGTTTCTTGGCCGCTGTTAGTCATGATTTAATGCAGCCGTTAAATGCGGCGCGTTTGTTTTCATCATCACTGAGTGAAGTGACCAAAGAGAAAGAGAGTCGAAAATTAGCGCATCATATTGAAAGTGCCTTGGAGGCTGCTGAAGATCTGATTGGGGATTTACTGGATGTATCGCGGTTAGAGGCCGGCAAGTTGCAGGCTAATGTGCATGCTTTTCCTCTGAGTGATGTGTTTAATACGCTAGAGGCTGAGTTTGGTGCGTTAGCGAAGCAGCAAGGGATCAATTTCAATGTCGTTAGCACTAAGGTGGTTATTCAATCGGACCCTAAATTATTGCGCCGTGCTTTACAGAATTTTTTGACCAACGCATTTCGTTATAACCCGAAAGGTAAAGTGACGCTGGGGGGAAGGCGTATACAAGGGCAATATCGGATTGAGGTTTGGGACAATGGGCCTGGTATTCCTAAAGCGAAACAAGCCAGTATCTTTGATGAGTTTACGCGACTAGATCGCGGTGATATTGAACATGGACTCGGGCTTGGTTTAGCAATAGCTCGTGGGATCGGGCGCGTGCTTGATCATCCGTTGTCTCTGCGCTCTTGGGTTGGTAAGGGGACAGTATTTGCCTTAACAACGGAACGAGGACAAGTAGAAGCGAAGGTGAAGCCTTTGGCCATGACACCTTCTCGTCCAGCACTCGATGGCGTTAAAGTTCTGTGCGTGGATAATGAATCCGATATTTTACTGGGAATGGAAACCTTGTTAGGGCGTTGGGGGTGCGATGTCCGCTTAGCAGGAAATGCTTCTGAGGCGATGCAGCACCTCGACGATGGCTGGCTCCCAGAGTTCGTATTGAGTGATTACCATTTAGCCAAGGAGCAAACCGGTCTGCATGTTTTACAACAATGTCGTTTACGGTTAGGTACAACGTTTAAAGGTGCGATTATTAGCGCAGATCGCACGACAGAAACTCAAAATATGATTAGAGGACATGGCTTTAGTTTTATAAGTAAGCCTGTGAAACCATTAAAGTTACGGGCAGTTTTATCTTATTAATCTTTAGGTGTCAT
>NZ_NOIF01000033.1 GCF_002265265.1 Photobacterium sanguinicancri | reverse complement strand
GATAAAAACAAAATAATTACCCTCGATATTCAAGACCCACAACAAATCAAAGCAGCGCTTATTCAATACCAAACGCTCCTCAATACTGACCAAGCTTTTAATAATCAACAGTTTGATGTGGAGTTCAAACATCACAACTCTAATGAAAAGCGCCGCTTACAACCTAGTGATGCGGGGCAGAACCTTAGGCTATTAAAGTCCGCGCTAGATAAAGGTCAAGAAGGTGGTTCTCACTACTACGATCATGAGATCACCGATACCACTGAGACCTATATCTCAGAGGTGATCGTATTTGCTGCCGCACTCCAATACCCTGAAATTAAAGACACTATTGTCGATACTGCTAAAGCCATTGTTGCTTATACTCGCCGCATGAACGATACCAGTGAAATGTGGATTGATGACATGCGTGTATTTGGTGTCGAAGCGCTGTATATGCTGGCAAGCTCCGATCTGCAATACACTTACCTTCTGGGGCAGTTTTTCATCCCCTATTGGGACGATGAACATGCCACCCAATATGAAAGCTATCTTGCTTCATTATTAACAAAGCACGGCTGGCAGCCCACACTTATTAAAGCCTTTATTTGGTGTGACAACCCTACTTTTCGAATTGGGATGTTCAAGGATGATCCCTATAGCGATGCCGTCACCTATCAGCCTTTAGGTGAATACTTAAAGGAAAACCCTGATCAATACGACAGCTTTAAGCAGATGGTGATTGAGCGTTTTCAGGCCAAGCCCGTATTGTTGTCTAGCATAGATACCACGGAAGAAGAGGATGAAGATTTTAGCCACCATCATCCAGTATTATGGCTGTATCAGAGTCTCTTCTCACACTCTGATTTTTACGACGAAGATGAGACACTAGATGCCTTTGTGCAGCAAGCATTCATGGCCAGTACGCTGGAAGATGAAGCTTACGATCTAGAAGCCCATATTCGAAGCCAAGTGACAGATACCTTGGTGAAAGCCTCTGAAAATGCGCTGAAAGAACGTGCAGAGTATCTCGCCTATCTCGCCCGTGACGAGCGTCAATACGAACTCAATTTTGGCACCCAAGTACTCAAGCCGCTCATTCTCGCCATGCCGCAAGGTGAACAACTTTGGTGTTATATCGAAAACGGCGAAGACCGCTGTGCATTAGATGCCTTAGAAGAAGTTGAGCTAATTCCGCTCGCCAAAGCGCATGCACCTGAGATGTCAGCTCAAATTGAAGATCACTTGTGCAGCTTTGAATATAACAACCAAGGCGTTACCGAAGAATTAAATAGTATTCTAGATTTAGTCCGTGGGGATCTACTAACAGATCACTTTGGTGAAGAGTCGACCATTGAACATGAAAATGGCTTGATCACGACCTTAACTGTCACCGCAGACAGCGATAAAGGTCGACTGGAAGCACGTCGCCAACAATACCTGCGTGTCATCGATGTCTTTTATCACGCGCTAGGTAAACGTGAACTTCGCAAGTACATGATGGAATCACTCACAGAAGGTGATGAAGAGTCCCTACTGTCACGTCAAGACTACTACCGTCGCTATAGCCAACTACCAGCACCTGAAGCAACCACGTCAGATGCTGGCAATGAACCTCTCGAACCTGCGCTATCGCGTGATGTACAGTCTATCTTCAGTAGCTTCACCGATAACGATGAGATGCTGTACAGCAAACATTTTAAGCATGTCGATAAGGTACTGCGTACCTCTCGCGAACTCTGTCGTCCAACGCACTGGCCTGAACCTCACATGGGCTTTATGGCGCTGGCAAGTTACCAGCTTCACCACGATTTCAATGAAAACCTAGGCGATGATATTACCGAGGCACTATTTCACTACGTAAACGAACACAATGTTTGGGAAATGGCCGCTTCGCACATAATAAAAGAAGCCTTCATTCAAGGGGCGTACTACTGCCCTGAAGATAAAGGGCTAAGCGAAACAGATGTTGCTCGCATTAAAGCCTATTTTATGGCTGACAAACCAACTGAGAGCCAAGAAAGTCTATTGGCACTGCTTGAACCACAATTATTCCGCGATGATTGCTGCCGCCGCAGTAATATCTACCTGAATAAATACAGCGAATACCAATCAGGCTACAAGTTATTCCAAGACCACGATGAAGACTTCCAGCGCTTCACCTTGATTGCATTCTGGCTACGTCAGCTGCCATTGCCTTTACGTGCACAAGCCGATCGCCTATGGCAATTTATCATTACCCTTGCCCCTGTTCGTACCGCACGGAATATCTTGCGCGCCTACTCAGATGATTCGTGGGATATAGAATTTGAGAACATACTTGATGATATCAACATCCAAGAACAACTCGAAAAAGCAGGGATTAACAAGGGAATACTCAGTGCTTATGAAATGAATCGTCAATTCCATGATACCAAACGTTTTAAACATTGGATCGATGTATATAGCGAAATAACCAGCACTGAAACCAGCATGTTCGGCAGCATAGATCGTAAGAAAGCCGAAGCCATGCGTGACGGCTTACAATACATCAACGAACACACCAAAATTGAGTTCTTGCACCATGCATCGCTCAAGTACCCTGAGATCCCACTTGATATCAACCACGACTTCAAACGTGCACTCAAAATCATGGTACAGCTGAATATTCAGTCTTGGGAACAAGCGTTGGCCTGCGAGTTTGGCAAAGGCTGCTTATTCATAGGTGATGGCGATAAGACACCAGCGAAACTGCGACTACCTATCATCGCAGATCAAGATACGGTTCACGACCAACCTTGTCATATGGATGGCATGAGTTGGATGGCGATAACCGTGGTGCAAAAACGCCGTAACGAACAAGGCGACGATCACCATGTCATTTTGATGGCTGACCATGAAGTTCCCCTTGAGGCCTACCTTGAATCACTACCTCGCGGGCCATTGCTGATTTTCGCAGAAGATGCCGATAGCCAAGCGCTACTTACCCGTATCGCTGAACTACAAAATACCAAGGCAAGAATCGAACATATCGTCGAGCAAACCTTAGAATACCTAGCAGGCGAAGTCGATTTCGACAGTATAGCTTCACTTTATACAGCGCAACTGTCAGACGAATATTTCAGCCCTAACGCTGAAGAATACACCATGTACGGTGTGAACCAGTTCATTTGGACCATGGACCAAGTGCGCCGTGATCGTTTCACCAAGTTACTGTTCAACCATAACTACCGTGGCTTTAAAATCATTGAAGGAAATTATGAAAAGCCATGGTTACACCATCAGCTCAGCCAAGGAGATATTGACTTTGACACCTACCTTGAACGTATTCGTGAATATGACAACGAAGCAACAGAAACTGGACTGCGTTTCTTACTCAATTGGCTAATAGAACTGGAAGTAAACCCAGCCCACATTACGCTATTTTGTATTAAACACGCCAACTTCGAAGCGTGTTGTGAATTTATTCACGACCATGCCCGCGGTGATTTGAGCCGAAGAAACTCAAATCTAGCAAGTTTCAAAAAAACCTTGGCCTATCTACATGCAGGTCGACGCGCACAACTACCTGAGATTTTAAGCCAAGCAAGCGATGCCGCTATCTTGATGGAACCTCTCACTAAAGATCGCTCTCGCGCAGTAAAAGAAGCCGTGACGAATTACAGCCCAGCATAATGCGATAGCTTCATTTAAAACGCCCTTAGCTTACTCAAAGCCAAGGGCGTTTTTTATGTCATCATTTTTTAAAAACGAGCTTAGGTAACTATTTACCTGAGGTCACTCGTTACTTAACTTCACTCTGATCCCATTTATATTGAAACTGCCCGCTTCGCCTAATCCGCGCCCATCATCATCGCCATTGGTTAACACATTGTAGTTACATTCAAAAACATCACCTAAACGGTTGTACCCTAGCTCGGGATACCACCAGCTTAAATCAGCCACCACTACATTAAGCGCAAGATCAGGATCTAACTTCAACTGCTGGTAGATCGCTTGACCACACTCGGCCTCTATTCGGACATTGTCACCTTCCATAAGCCCAAGCGACAAGGCTGTCTCTGGGTGAACCCTTACTAATGGACAAGGATGAGCATCACGCAACGCGGCTATTTGGCGACCATGCGAGAACATGTAATGTTTTGATTTGGCCGTAGTCAGTAGCAAAGGATAGCGTGATTTTTTAACCGTTTGCATAGGCTTAAACGTAGGCAATGGATCCGCACCTAGCTGCACTAGTGCTTTACTATACAGCTCAACCTTACCGCTAGGCGTTGGAAACCCATGATGCAAATATTTACGATACTGCTTAACAGACGGCGTGGGAGCCAAGCGTTGTTTTGCTTTTAACGCGGTAAAATCCACACCACTTGGCTGCAAGAATACGTTCCAATACGCATCATCTTGAAAGTGCTTGAATGGGTCTTGCTCTAACAGCCTGTCATGCTTCGTTTCGAAGACACCCAAGGCCTCACCGATAGCTGCAATAATCTGATGATCGGGTTTCGCATCACCCACTTGTCCCAACTTAGGTTGATAACGAATCGCGCCATCATTACCTTGTGTTAAACCTTCGTATTCCATAAAACTTGCCGCAGGAAAAACGATATCAGCCATCATCGCTGTTGGCGTCATAAATAACTCTGACACAGCAAGAAAGTCTAATGCTTTAAGCGCCTGATGCACTTTACGGGTATCTGGCCAGCTTAGTAATGGATTCGCACCAACCACAAAGCCAGCTTTCACTGGGTTTTGCTCATCATGCAAAATAGCATCGGTGATCCCTTGATTCGTCGCCCTGAAATACTCAGGGATAACTGGCGTACCTGCACTTTGATCTCGCTCGACTTGTGACAAGGCATTGACTTCTTGATCATCGTAAGGCCAGCGACCTGTTATCAAAGAAGCCTCTTGATTATGAAATTGCCCGCCAGGGACATCGACGTTACCTGTAATCGCCATCAACATGGCAATCACTCGATTCACTTGAAAACTGTCACTGTTATGATCGAGCGCGTTACCGCTCACTATCACAGCAGGTTTTGCTTGCGCATAGGTCCGCGCTGCGTCCTGAATTTGGCCGATCTCTAGCTGTGCATCTTGCACTAATCGCTCAAATGAATAACAACTAAGCTGCTGCTGAAGCCATTCAAAGCCTACACACCAATTGGCGACAAAGTCATGATCATAAAGATCCTCTTCAATAATCACTTTAAGCATCGCCAACCCTAGAGACAGATCGGCTCCCGGTGCAACACGCAACCACAGATCGGCCTGCTGAGCATGCTTCGTTTTTTGTGGATCAATGCAGATTGAGCTAGCACCCGCTTTAAGGGCTCGTTTTAAGGTTTTGACCTCACTAAAACGCGTGTGATATTTGTTAACCCCCCAAAACATAATGCACTGGGTTTGCTCGTTAATATCGTGACATGGGCTATACCCTAAAGTGTATTCACGCCCCAGTTTAGTTGGGGCCCAACAGACGGTTTCAGGGCCGACAATATTGGCTGTATTCATGCCATTGGCAAGTCGTAATAGCTGGGTATTGATAAAGTCTTTAGAATGACCGTAAGCCAGAAAAACACTGTTATCGCCCCACTGTTGCTGAGTTTGCGCTAAACGCTCAGCCGTATAATTAATCGCCTCTTGCCAACTCACCGCTTGCCAATGCCCATCTCCTCGTTGACCAATTCGCATCAATGGCTGTGTTAGGCGATCAGGGTGATTCATGATTGCTAACGCATTGCGCCCTTTACGGCATAACTGGCCTTGTGACACCGGGTCATCAATATCACCCATGATTTTCTGACATCCATCGAAAGACTCGATGACTTTTAACTGGCAGCCGCCACCACAAAGCGCGCAGCTGGTCATTGTGACTTTTTCATCTTGTTGCTGATTAAGCGTGCTAGGCTCCGCAGCTAATGAATTCAACATAGTCGCCTCCGCTCAGTTCGTGATGTCTTTAGGCACACTGTAGCCCTGTGCAGGTTCATACTTAATAAGCGTACGTCCCATACCAACGAGCAACAGAGAGACAATGGGTGTAAGCCACACATACACGGCATAAGGCGCATAAACCAACGGACTAACCCCTAGCGTCGCCGTCATAAATGCCCCAGCAGTTGTCCACGGCAATAACATACCTGACGTCATCGAACCTTCACTAAGCAGGCGACTGAGCATTTCTGGCTTAAAGCCACGTTGGGCATATACCTCTTTGTAAAGGGAGCCATTAAGGATCATCGAAAGGTAGACTTCGCTGGTTGTGACATTCCCCAGCACGCAGGTACACAAAGTGGTGAACACCAAACTGACATTACTTTTCAGCTTGGGAAGGATCTTCTCAAGCATCACAGTAAGAAAATGTGCCTTCTCAAGTAACCCTCCCATACAAAGCGCAATAAACGCTAACGAAAAGGTCCACATCATGCTCTGAATACCACCGCGGATCAGCAGTTTATCAGCCAATTCATGACCCGTAGCATGGGTGAAACCATAGTTCAGTGCTTCAAAAATTTCGTGCAGATTATTACTTTGAACCAAAGCTGCAACCACACCACCAGCGACAATGCCGCAGAATAGCGCTATTTGTGAGGGTATTTTAGCGAAAGTCATCGCCAAGGTGATCGCAATTGGTGCCAACACCAATAAGTTCATATCGAAAGCTTGGCTTAAAACGTTTTGCAGCTCAATAATATGGTTGGTACCGCCAGTTTCTGAGCCCGCGTAATATGCACCCATAAAATAATAAGCGGCGGCAGATAATACCAATACGATTCGATTAACTTTACTGACCGCTTTTAAGTGATCGCTCACCGTTGTTCCTGCGGTAGCTGAGGATAAAATGGTGACATCTGATAGTGGCGACAGGTTTACCCCAAAGACCCCACCAGAGATGATCATGCCAGCAATAACTGGTAATGGAACGCCTAAGCTGATCCCCATACCGATTAGCGCGACACCTATGGTAGAAGCCGCACCCCAGTTGGTACCCGTGGCATAGGTGATGCCGCAGCACACCAAGAATCCGGCAGGTAGAAACAATTCGGGCGAGACAATATCCAAACCATAATAGATCAATGCTGGAATTGTTCCGGCCAAAATCCAAACACCAATGATCATGCCTATCAACAAGAAGGCAAACATAGCACCAGTGGCATTTTTTAGACTGTTTCCCATGATCTCAATTTGCTGATCTAGACTGTATCCACAACGCCAGCAAAACAGCATAGTAAGTACGACAGAAATAATCAGTAAAATATGAACATCAAGATGAAAAACCATGATGCCGATAATGAGCGACACAGTTATAAAAGAGAGTAAAAAAACGGCTTCACCAAAAGATGGTAAGCGGAGATGTTCTCTTTGATCGATTAACGATGGACGGCCTTCCACAGTCACTTCCTCTGAAGAAAAGTTGAAAAATCAATTCTAAAGAGCGAGAAAACATTATCTGTGATTTAACTAGTTGTTTTAGAAGGCATTATATTATTAGTCCTATTTTGTTATACAAATCACTGTATATGAATGGCCCCAGCAAAAATTTAACAAATGGACTTCAATAGTCACACCTATATTTAATGTAATTTAAACCTAAATACTAATGATGAACGCGTTATAGCAAAGGCATTACGGTAATAAATACCTAATCACTCACTGAGATCACAACAATTACTTATAGCTTAACATTTGTCTTTTTTATTCAGCTTGCGAGCTTTATCTTACTTTTAATAAAATGTTGTTTTTAATGACGAATAGCGAGCCATAAAAATGTTTAATAAAATAACGACGGTGCTGTGCTTTGCTTTACTCTCTGGGTGCCAATCTCTCCCAGTTGATACCATCAATGAATCCGCCTCCCAAGAACAGAACAATGATAATGACGATAGTTCATACTTTCAGATTGCAAATGTGACAAAGAATAACAATGTAATTAGCTTTGATGGTGGTATGAGCTTTGAAGCTAATGAACAAGTCAAAAAGCTAATTGACTCACAAACAACAAGCCTACAGATCCGTAGCCGTGGTGGTGAAATCAATGCAGGCATGGAACTGGCAGAACTGATCTATAAACACAAATTAAACGTTGAAGTGAAAGATTACTGCTTCTCATCCTGCGCTAATTACGTCTTTCCTGCCGGTAAGACCAAAGTATTATCTGCTAACAGTTTACTGGGATGGCATGGCGGTGCCTTACAAGAAGATGATGATTTCGAAGAGCTACTCAGCCCAGAAGAGCAAAAGGCATTTGAAAGCTACATAGTTGCAGCACGCGAGCGCGAAAAGAGGTTATTCCGAGACATTGGGGTTAAACAATCCATCACTATTCTTGGTCAATCAGATAAATATGATCGCTACCAAGACTGCATAGGTTGGAATTACAGCCTTGCTGCGCTCGATAAGCTAGGGGTAAAAAACATCAAATTAAAAGATGGAAAGTGGCAGCCAGCAACTTCTTTTAACGACAACTGTCTGTTCACCATTGGTGAACAAGAACTCTAATGGCATAAAGGATCATCCTAAAAAAACACCGCGCTCATTACAGTGCGGTGTTTTTAAAATTGATGTTTTGATTAGGCTTTTACATACGAGTTAGTTAACTTGTGGTTGATCATCATCCTCTAGACCATCCGCATAACCTTTTGGTGGCGGCGTCCAGCCACGTTCAGAACGAGCATGTTTGTCACTGCGATCCACTTTCATTTCTTCAGCCATTACTTCTTCAAGGCGAATAAACAAATCTCGGTAATTATTATCAAAACGCTCACCTTCTGAATCATCTTCCCACACTGCATACAGCTTGTCGGATTTACGCTCTTCAACACGCTTGTAGGTGACTTTTTGCTGCTCAACGAAGAAAGGATGCAAGCCAAGCGATTTCATCGCATGACCACCAATTTCTAACGCTGAATGGTACGTTTCTGATTCAATAATATCGGCTCCCGCTTGGCGCAAGAGATAACCATGACCACGGTCGAAAGAGCGGGTAATAATCTTAACGTCTGGATAGGTATGCTTAACGTATTTGACCAATTCAACGCTGTGTTCATGATCATCAATCGCAACCACCAGCGCAGCTGCATGTTCAATGCCTGCTGTATGCAGTAAATCTGGTCGGGTTGCATCACCATAGTAGGCTTTCGTTCCAATTTGGCGCACCATATCAACTTGATTGGCTTGATGATCCAGCACTACGGTTTTCACTCCATTGGAAACCAATAAGCGATTAACAATCTGACCAAAACGACCGATACCTGCAATAATCACAGTGCCTTGATCATCAATCACATCGGTTTCGCGATCATTCGATGTTTTTTCAAACCGCGGTAAGATCACTTTATCAAACAAGATAAATAACCCCGGCGTTAAGAACATAGACAGCGCCACTACCAACGACAAGGTCTGCGCAACGTCAGCAGGAATAACATGATTTTGCAGCGAGAAGCTCAGCAACACAAAACCAAACTCACCCGCTTGTGCCAAACTCAGGGTAAATAACCATCGGTCACTGCCTTTGATCTTAAAGATCAATGCAAGGCTATAGAGCACTAATGCTTTTATCAGCATCACGCCAAGTGTCAGCCCAATAATCAAACCAAAATCATCAAACAATACGCCGAAATTAATCCCCGCACCAACGGTGATAAAGAACAAACCAAGCAGTAAGCCTTTAAAAGGGTCGATGTTAGATTCCAGTTCATGACGAAACTCACTGTTCGCCAATACCACACCCGCAAGGAAGGTTCCCAATGCAGGCGATAAACCCACTAAGCTCATTAGCGCAGCAATGCCAATCACTAACATTAAAGCGGTGGCGGTAAAGATTTCACGCAAGCCAGAACTTGCCACAAAGCGGAACAGTGGCCGGCTCAGGTAATGACCGCCAATCACGACCACTATGATAGACCCCGTGATCACTAAGCCATATGCCCAACCAGGTAGACCTGCGACTAAACTGAGCTCTTCATGGTGCTGTGCCGCTGCGCCAATCGCTGATTGCGCCTGAGCAACCAAATCAGGTAAGGCCAGTAACGGGATAAACGCCAGCATAGGAATAACGGCAATATCTTGGAACAAGAGTACTGAGAAGGCATTCTGGCCGCCTTCCGTTTTCGTTAATCCTTTTTCATTAAAGGTTTGCAGTACGATTGCGGTAGAAGAAAGCGCAAAAATGAGACCGATCGTTAATGCGATTGTCCAAGGTTGATCAAAGTACAAGGCAAGCCCAAACACAACCGCAGTGGTTCCCCCCACTTGCAGGCCACCAAGCCCCATTAAGCGATTACGCATCGCCCATAGCATCTTGGGTTCTAATTCTAACCCTACTAAGAACAGCATCATCACCACGCCGAACTCGGCAAAGTGCTGAATGGTTGTGGTTTCTTCACCAACTAAGCCAATAATAGGCCCAATCACCACACCCGCAATCAGGTAACCCAGTACAGAGCCTAAGCCCAATCGTTTCGCTATTGGCACGGCGATAACAGCGGCAGCTAGGTAGATAAAAGCTTGCAGAAAGATACTTGTCATTTCACCGCCTCCATCATACGAGGATCATCATTTAAATAATGATTTAACTTTTCGAGCTGAGATGCACGTTCACGATCTAAATCTCCAGCAACCAACAGCTGTAGCAAATGACGCCATTCAGCAAGGTGGTTATCAATACGATTTTCTTCTAATGCGGTACGTGAACCAAACAAAGCTAAAGGAGGCAAGTAATACATGCCTGTTAGGCTAGCCATTTGCTCCAATGGGTACAATAATTGGCGAATCGTAAAATGGTTATACCCTTCGGCACGGTATGCATCTACTTTTGCACCCGCAGTAAGCGAACAGAAGAATGTCTTGTCTACTAACGCATCTCCACCAGTTCCGTAAGCAAAGGTATATTCCAACACAAGATCTTGCCACTCTTTCAAAATTGCAGGGGTTGAATACCAATAGAGTGGGAACTGAAAGATGATTACATCGTGCTCACGTAAGCGCTTTTGTTCTCTATCGATGTTGATATTGAACGTAGGGTACTCAGCATACAAATCGACAGTTGTTACGCCACTGACTTTCTTCGCTACGTCAAAAAGAGGAAGATTAACCTCAGAACGATGCTGAGAAGGATGTGCAAAAAGCACCAATACCTTTTGGGTCATAATATCCCTTATTATATTGCAGAAATGCCAATCAAAATTGCTAGGCCTAAAGCCTAAGCCGAAACATGAGTCCAATAATCACATATATGGTAAGTGATAACTATAGGGCTTAATGGGGCAGAAATAAAAAAGCCTCAGTGCGATAACACTGAGGCCGATAGTTCGTTCACAAAGCAAATAACTTAACGTTGGAACTGTTTCATCAAACGGCTAAGACCTTCTAACCGTTCGACCAAACGCTGAGTGCTTTCTACGGCTCGGTCACTCACCGAAGAAGTAGCAAAGGACAGCTCGTTAATTTGCTCAACATTACGACCAATATCGTCAGACACACCGGCTTGTTCTTCAACCGCCGCCGCTATTTGATGGCTATTGTCTGTCACCCTATTCAGCATGTCGTTAATTTGGCTTAATTGATCGCCCGTTTCTAAGGCTTGGACTCGACACTGCTCTGATAAGTCGCCACCGCGCTCGACAGCATTCACTGCTTGCGCAGCCGTCTGCTGAAGATTCGTAATCATGGCCTGAATTTCTTCTGTCGATGTTTGGGTTTTCTGCGCTAGCGAGCGAACCTCATCCGCCACAACCGCAAAGCCACGTCCAGCTTCTCCCGCCCTTGCCGCTTCAATCGCAGCATTAAGTGCCAATAAGTTAGTTTGATCTGCAATTGAGCCAATCACATCTAAGATGCTTTCAATCTGACGGCTACTGTCTGATAACGCATTAATCACTTGTTTAGAATTATCCAATTCGCTATGCAGTGCTTGCACTGAGTCAATCGTCTCTTGCACACGTTGCTGACCGCCTTCCGACATAGATTGCGCTTGCGAAGTAAGCTCTGATGCTTGCGCTGCACTTTCCGCGACTTCTCGGATCGATATCGACATCTGCCCCATTGCCACCCCAACTTGCTCAGTGGCTTGTGTTTGACGAGCTAAATTAGTTTTAATCTCTTGGGAGTTCGCGCGCTCATCTTCTGCGGAAATCAAAATATCAGCAGAGGTTTCACTCGCACGACCAACAATGGCACGTAGTTCTGCTTGGCGCATACGCAGCGCTAATTCAACAGCAGAGTAATCATCTTTACGGCCAGTATAAACCGCTTCCATCAGCGGGTTGTCGTAGGCTTTAGCTGCCAATTCATTAATCGCGGCTTGGCGCTGCCCCATCTTGCCTGACAAGCCAAGCGCTAACGATGAGATTGCTAGTAAACCAACAGAAGCTAGATTGAAATCAGAAGCAAACATTTGGTAAGCAGCTAGCCCCATAGTCGCGATAAGTAAGCTATTTAAAATATAGCCTTGGCGCAAACGAGGGCGCGTTGCCACACCTGCTTTTTGATTATGCTTTATCTTGCTGTAGATCTCAGAAGCACGATTAATCTCATCACGCGATGGTTGGCTTCGAACCGATTGGTACTCAACAACCCGCCCTTTATCATCAGTAATTGGTGTCACAAAAGCAGAAACCCAGTAATGGTCACCATTTTTACAGCTGTTCTTTACGACTCCCATCCAACTTTTACCAGACTGGACGTATTGCCATAATTGAGCAAACGCGGCCTTAGGCATATCTGGATGACGAACCAAATTATGAGGTTCCCCATACATTTCTTCAGCTTGATAACCTGCGATATCGCAAAAATGCTGATTGGTATACGTGATATGGCTTTTGGGATCTGTCGTAGAAATAAGGTTAAGCGACGAGGAATACTCGCGCTCTTTACCATGAGATTGGGTGTCTTGAAGTGGCGTTGTTTGATGCATTACCAGCCCTTGGATATATAATATTCTTGCAAGCAGATCTGGCTCACCTGCGATTCATAGCAGACAAAAAACATAAGCAACAACCTGCATATAAAAGGAGAAACTGTGACGTTACTCCAACTTTATATACTAAACACAAGTAAAAACAAGTCACTAATGATGCAAATTAAGTTTGGAGGATTTGGTTGACTCAATATCAACCATCTTATTTATACATTAAAACAGCATGTGAATAAACTGCGCATGCTCTTGAGCTTTTGTATCTACAACGTAAGCAATTATAAATAATGGTTAACGTCAAACACAATTAGATCACATCAGATTTAATGACTCTTGGCTCAGCATTCTCAGACTTGTTTAGTAGCGCTTTTAACTGAGGGATATGTGGCAACATCGCGTCATAGCCTGCAGACATTGCCGCTTCACGCTCTTGTCGGTTACCAAAATTCACTAAACTATCATCCCAAGGTGTAGGCCTTACAATAATGTCTGCACTATTTGTTTCTTTTCTTGAAGCATCACAGCTTTGCAGCCAGTAAGTATTTGCAATAACCTTGGCGGCGCTGTCTGTCAGCGGTGGCGGTTGGCTACAAAATACATCTATACCAATCACAATATCGGCCTTCATTTGGCGAGCAGCGTAAACAGGCACTGGTGATAACACACCGCCATCAACTAAAATATCGTTATTGTTTTGAACAGGAACAAATACGCCAGGTACACTCGACGACGTTTGCACTGCTCGGCCCACATCACCATGAGTAAACATCACACTACGCTTAGTTGTTAAATTAGTCGCGACTATCCCTGTTGGTATTGGTAAGTCAGCCACATCATCATAATTAATTTGCTTATTTAGCCACTTGGCCAATGCGCGTCCTTTGATTAAGCCTTGTTTAGATACATTAAAATCCGCAATTTCATGTTCAGAAAATGAATACATAATCTGTTCAATTTCATCGTACTCTTTACTGCTGTATAGCACAGCGGCTATCGAACCGACGGAAGTACCAGTGACGATATCAGCTTTAATACCCGCTTCATCAAGGGCTTTCATTACGCCTAGATGCATCATGCCGCGAGCAGCACCACCACCAAATGCAATCGCTAAGCGTGGTCGTTGTGCCTTATCGTAGCTAGCGCTCACTATACTGTCAGATTGTTGTACCTCTGAAGGCGGCACAATATCTTTTGTTGTGAGCGCATCGTAATAATTTGTGGTCCCACACCCGCTTAAACCAACGGCAAAACTTGTAGCCAAAAACCACCTTTTTGCTGAATTGTAAGATGATTTAAATGATGCACATCGCTTGGCTCGCTGGTTATTTGTCATTGTTCTGCCTTAAAAGGATTAAGTCTTGCTCGTCTTGTTGCTGTGCAAAATCAGCAATTTTTTGAAAATGAATGTGTTCTATGCGCTGTTCCCACAATGCGGGAGGGACATGCGAGAACGTCTCAGCATACCCATCATCAACTTCCAGTACTAAGCGTGCGACGTCGTCAAGCTTCACACCCTCTACTTCGCTTGGCAGTGATAATGGTGTGGGGGAAGCTTGAGTAACTAACGGCGATAATTCGGATGACGCTAGCAAAACCGTATCGCTACCGATAGCGGTCTCATTAACCAAGCCCTTATCTAAACCGCTTTCCAAACCATTCTCTAAACTAATAACATGCGGAGTTTGATGATCGCCCATCGTATAATGACGTTTCAAAATCATATACTTGCTTGGAATCAATTCTGTTGAATCCCACCAATGGCCGTCAACCAAAGCTAACGCTTGTTTAGCTTGACCCGTATTTACCGCCCCTAGCTGTTGCAAGCTGGCGGCAATCCACAACGTTAAGTTCTGATTGTATTCGGTTTCAGTCAGCATTCTGTGCTGCTCGATCAACGCGAGCGTGAGCTTAGCACCGAGCATATTGGAGTACAGATCTTCAGGCGAATATGCAGAAATCGTCTCAGGCCATTGCGAGAAACTACTGTAACCGTGCCATTGTGCTATTTCATGTGATTCTGCTTTGAAGTAAGCAATACGCGCTGCCATATTGGCCGCTATATGCCACTTTTGTGATTGATTGAAGCTTGATACATCAAATGCTTTCATTTCCACATAACGTGGACCTAATTCGGCAGGTAACTCAATACGGTGTTCAGTCCCTAAATTAGCCAACATCTCAAAGAACAGTCCGATAGTGTCATCGGCGCTGTCCCGTACATGGGCTAAATCAATAAAGCCCCCTTGTCGGGTATATAACAAGCCATTATTTTCGCTACCCGCAACACCAGATGCCGAAGCCGAGGCAGGCGTGTAGTGATAAATGCCACTCGCAAATTTATGTGGACCCATATCATCGACGCTAATTACGTTATTTAAACGAAAAAATGGGATTGGCAGTGGTCCAACTTGCACCTTTTGCATATCACCAAACGCGCAGCAAGGGCGGACATTATCCGGTACCGACAAATCTGGTAACTGCGATGTTGCAATTAGCCACTCCTCGTGGCGGAATTCTTCTCCCGATAACATGGCTTGAACATGAGGCTCAGAGGGCATCAAATGAATTTGCCACGCTTCTTCTGTTGCACAGCCATTGAGCAATTGGATAAAAGTGAAGATCAGCAGTGACTTAACGCTAAGATTTATCATTGTTGATTAAAATGCTTCATTTATTGCAAAGTAAAAACCGCTTTCGCCGTTGCCAAATCCCATATCCAAACGAAGATTTACACGCTGCTTAATTTCAAATCGATAGCCAACCCCAACAGTCGTTAGCCATTTTTCTTGCCCTAGCTCACTAAGTTGATCTGACAATGTGCCAGCACCAACCCAGTAAACCATACCGTGTCGACCACCAATTGGCTGACGATATTCAACTTGAGATATCATCATATTACGATCACGATAATGGCCTTGCTCATAACCACGAAGTGCACTCCCACCACCCAGTAATGCCATTTGATCCCAACTTACATCACCAAAATTTGCTTCAAGTAAGGCTTGCCATGCAATGACACCGTCTAATAAATCCGGTGAGTAATAATCACTGTAATTGACCGCCACGCGATCAAACTCATGATCGGAACCCAGTGAAGCACTGAAGTGGGTATAGTCTAACTTCACCAACCGCCCTTGCGAGGCATTTAAAGCAAAATCACGCGAGTCGTAGGCTAAAGACATGGTTACACCGGCACTGAATTGCTGATCTGGGAACCCTGCCAGCGATTGTCCAACCCATGGATTTTGTGGATCTTCAATTTCAGCATCTGATGCTTCATTTTTTGAAAATTCAAACCCTAAACCAACATAAGTGTACTGCATGACTTGTAACAGGCCCTTAACGGAAGCAGCATAAGTTCTACGGGTATAATCGACACGATCGTTATTCAGACCAGCATTCATACCTACGCCATAAAAAACGTCAGGGGAATCCATGATCTCAGCGTCGATAAATAACCGATATTTATCATGGGAAAGATAGTTAGTGTTACTAAATGAAAGGCCGTAAGCACCATTAATCGAACCAAACCCATTAATAGTGACTGAACTAGGCTGTGTCACTGTATCGGCAAGATCAGGTTTATATAACCCCACCGCCGATACACCGATACCAAACTTTTTTTCTGGCGTGTAAAACGGCCCTGGCATTACACTCCAATCAACCCCTTTATCAGGGTTAAACTGGCCATCAGCACCAAGTTCAAGCAACATCTGGTTCAACCAAGCTTGATAGCGTTCGTAGGTTGTCAGTTCTTTCTCTTCAGCGTAGACAGATAATGAGCAGGTCGCCGCGAGGAGTAATGCGAGTGTGTTTTTCATAGTTCACTCACCTAAAATCGTCGGCCAAGGGCGAAAAATAAAGATTCACGCGCACCAAATCCAGCCTCGATTAGTACATCCCAATCACGGTTGAACGCGTACTGCATACCCACAACATTATTCCAGTTACTACTGGCATGCTGGCTTACTTCAAAACCTGCATTATCATTACCCGCATCTTTGGCAATTTTATCAGCGGCAGCAACAACGACAGATGGCAAACCTAAACTGGCAATATCACCAACTAAGAACTGATCAACTTTTTGATACATAACACCGGTGAAAACACGCAATTCACGACCACCGTCGTACTCCCAGCGATAACCCACACGCGGTGCGGCAACGAAAGTACGAATATCGCCCTCAATTGCAGAAATACTGGTGTAGGTGTAGTTCATATCCAGCAAAGCAAACCAGTTGCCCACACCACCCGCCAGCGTTGTACCTATACCGTATGTACCACCATCCATTTCCAGATTGAACATAGTATTTTCAGGCAACTTATCACCGACGGCATTAATTACACCGCAAAGTAAATTGGGTCCATCAAATTTACTGCTATCACAAGTAACAGAGTTGATCTTCGCTTTACTCTCACCTTGGGTATAGCCAATGATGCCATAGACATTCATGAACGGAAAAACCCATACATCAGCACGAACGGTAATGTTCGAACCCGTAAAAGTCGCATTTTTCGCATCAATATCAATGGCTTCAAGCATTGGGGCCCCTGTTAATTCAATACTATCAACAGTAACTGGGTTGCTCATGTCCATGTAAGAAACAGAGATGCCATAAGGCTTTGGCAAGGTATAGCCCAATTTTTCAGCTTCGTTACCCCAAATAGGGAAAAAGGAATCTTGTGCGAAAGTCGTTGGGGAAACTAGCGAAGCGAACAGCAAGGCAACAGCGGGTGTTTTCAAAATTTTATCTCAACAAAAATAACATTCACCTTCATATACAGCTTTTTATTGTGGTATAAGGTGTTGTTTTTACTAGTTATTATATACGTGAACATGTTCACTCTCGCTCGTCATATACCAAGCGATGCGGATTAGAATTCAGCAGATTAATTAATCAAAATAACGCAAGTGGAAAGTAGGCTAAGGGGCAGTTCAACATTTAATTGAACGCTTGTCGATTAAAAAAAAAGAGTATGACATTCAACTTATTCAGTAAACGAATAATACAGCCAGTTTCATGGTTTGACTAGTACGTAATTATTTGCCTTGCAAAAAAATGTAGTGTAACAATTTGATAGATAATAAAAAAGCCCACAATTATATTGTGGGCTTGAATGTTTTCAATTGTTACGATTTATTTCTTGAATGATAAGAACACTGTTGAAAGTGGAGGTAAATCAATAACAATGGAATTGTCTAATCCATGAGAACTAACAACTTGTGTTGGCGTCACTGCATTAACGGCAACACCACTACCCCAATACTCTTCGCTGTCAGTGTTAATTAGCAATTCATATTGACCCGCTTGCGGTACACCTAAGGTGTAGCCTAAACGTGGCACTGGCGTAAAGTTTGAAATAACTAAGACTTTATCGCCATTCAATGCAAAACGTTCATGGGCTAGAATACTTTGTTCAGCATCATCCATTAGGCGCCACTCAAAACCTTCTGTTGAGCAATCTTGCTCATGCAGCGCAGGAACTGAAGTGTACATCTTGTTTAGATCACGAACCAAAGCTTGCGTGCCACTATGACGTGGGTACTCTAACCAATGCCACTCTAGTTGGCCTTCATGTGCCCATTCAGCACTTTGAGCAATTTCAGTGCCCATGAAGTTTAGTTTCTTGCCTGGTTGGCCATACATGTAGCCCAAATAAGCACGTAAGTTGGCTGTTTTCTGCCATTCATCGCCCGGCATTTTGTCCAGTAGTGAGCCTTTACCGTATACCACTTCATCGTGAGATAAAGACAGTACATAGTTTTCACTAAACGCATAGACAAGAGGGAATGTAATAGTATCGTGATGATACTTACGGTTCACAGGCTCTTCTTGCATGTACGATAAGCTGTCATGCATCCAGCCCATATTCCATTTAAATCCAAAACCTAAACCGCCCATATCTGTTGGTTTTGACACCCCAGGGAACGCGGTAGATTCTTCTGCTATAGTCATGGCATTTGGATAATGACGGTAAACTTCTTCGTTCATCCAACGTAATAAGCTAATAGCGTCGTAGTTCTCGTTACCACCGTCGTGGTTCGGGATCCATTGATCATGCTCACGCGAGTAATCGAGGTACAGCATAGATGCAACAGCATCTACACGTAAGCCATCAATGTGGTAATGCTCAAACCAAAACAATGCATTAGACACTAAGAAACGACGAACATGATCACGGCCGTAATCATAAATGTAACTTTGCCAATCTTGGTGCCAGCCACGACGAGGATCAGACTCATTATACAAGTCTGTACCATCAAACTTGGCTAAACCATGATCATCCGATGGGAAGTGCGCAGGCACCCAATCAAGAACGATACCTATACCCGCTTGGTGGCATTGATCAACAAAGTATTTGAAATCATCTGGCGAACCGAAACGACTTGTTGGTGAGAATAAGCCAATTGGTTGGTAACCCCATGAACCATAAAATGGATGCTCAGAAACAGGCATCAATTCAATGTGGGTGTAGCCCATTTCGACAATGTATGGAAGCAAGGTTTCAGCTAATTCACGATAAGTTAGAAACTCACCTTGATCGTTACGACGCCAAGAACCTGCATGCAACTCATAAAAAGACAATGCTTCTTGGTGCTTTGCAGTAACAGGGCGTTGTTGCCACTGCTTATCTTGCCATTGGTAGCGTGATTGGTCGTAAACTTCAGAAGAAAAAGATGGGTACTGTTCCGATGCATAGCCCCAAGGATCGGCTTTATGCGGCAAACCATTACCTTGGCTGTCTTTCAATTCAAATTTATAGCGTGTGCCTTCTTCAAGGTCAGGGATGAACAGCCCCCACAAGCCATCATCAAGACGTTGTAATGGATGACGACGGCCATCCCACGCATTGAATTCACCCACAACACTTACCGCAGAGGCATGTGGTGCAAATACCAAAAAGCGAACGCCAGAAACAGGCAGGTTAGCCTGCTGTAGGGTAATAAGCTGTGCACCCATCTCGCAATGCATTTGCGAAGGCGTCTTCAGCGCATCACCTGCTGGCAAGATAGAGTGAAATTGGTAAGGGTCGTGAATAGTTTGCTCACCCTGAGGCCAGCGAATATGTAGTTGATAATAAGCAGTGGTTAAATCCACATCACCCTCTAAGATGAAGCCACTATCAGCTTCACGGGTTAATGGGTATTTCTCGCCGTTTTGTAGCTCGACGGTTACGCTTTCAGCTCCTGGTATCCATACCCTTAAGGCTATACCGTTTACATCATACTGTGGGCCGAGAAACGAAAACGGGTCTGAGAATGCAGCTCTTTCGAGCTGCAAATATTCCTTATCACTGCGGGTCACTTGGGTGGTGTCCAACGCATTACTCCTGATTAGTGTTTGGACTAGCTTTTGCTCGTGTTTCTGTTAAACGACGAGTCAGGTCAATGATATCCTGGCGGGTAAATAGATCGTCCAAAGTAGTAGAAAGCTTACGACGCCAGTTTGGATATTCATTCACCGTTCCTGGAATATTGACTGGTTTATCCATTTCCAACCAGTCTTCCAGTTGTAGGCTTAGCAATGCACTTGAGCTCGATGCAAGGTGAAGTTGCATGCCTTCACTTAACGAACGGTCCATCGGTACATATGCAGCATTATGCCCTACACCTTGTGGAAGGTAACCGTGCCAGCTCAAACTATCAAGGATTTTTTGCTTACTTTCAGCTCGGCTGTCAAATAAGCCATTAAGTTGTTCTTCATCAGGGTATAAACCCAGTTCTGCACCCATTTTAAGGTCATCACAATGCCAGAAACCACGAAGCGTTGGCATGTCATGTGTACACAATGTTGCCATTGATTGACTAGGGTAATGACTTGGTGAGTAATAACCACCATCTTCAGATGTTTCGAAGAAAAATACCTTGTAAGAATGAATGCCAGCATCTGAAAGTTGACCAACAATCTCATCAGGCACTGTGCCTAGATCTTCACCGATGACAGTACATTGGTAGCGATGTGATTCTAGCGCAAGGATCGACATCATATCTTCAACGGGGTAATACATATACGCCCCTTCCGTTGCCGATTCACCTTTCGGAATCCACCATAGACGCAATAAACCCAGTACGTGGTCAATACGCAATGCACCACAGTTACGCATATTGGCACGAAGTAGCTGTACAAACGGTTCGTAAGACATTTCTTGGAGTACTTGTGGGTTTAGTGGTGGTAAGCCCCAGTTTTGACCTAGAGGACCTAAGATATCTGGCGGCGCACCAATACTAACATCTTGGCAAAGCGCACCATTATCTGCCCATGTCTCGGCACCTGAATCACACACACCTACCGCTAAATCACGGTAAAGGCCCATGGCCATGCCTTTTTCTTCTGCCAGTTCGTTCACTTCTGCTAATTGACTATCCGCCAACCATTGCAGATACATAAACAACTGAACATCTTTACCATTTTCTTTGATAAACGTTTTAACTTCAGCATTATCAAAATGACGTAATTCTTCAGGGAATACAGGCCAGCCCCAAGTATTATCATCTTGTTTTTTCAAATGCGCATGTAACGCATCGAAAGCGGCTTGATGAAGTAAGCTTTCACCGCCATCTTCAACAAACTTCAAAAAATTGTCGGCACGCGCCGTTTTTTTACTTATATGACGCTCAACAAAAGTGTCGAACAACAATGGAAGTACTGCCATTTTCAAGCAAGAAACTTCACTGTAATTCACCCAATTGGTTTCGCGAGCTTCCACTAAACGCTGTTGGAATTCAGGACTGCCAACAAGCTGCTGAGCTTCATCACACTGTGCAAACTCGGCAACAGAGCTAACATCAATGTACATTAGGTTTAACCAACGACGTGATGATGGGCTATACGGACTCGCGCCTTCTGGGTTCGCAGGGAACAAAGAATGGATCGGGTTTAAACCAACAAAATCACCGCCACGTGCAGCAATATCAGCTACCAGTTGTTTTAAATCGCCAAAGTCACCAATACCCCAGTTATGGTTAGTACGTACGGAGTAAAGCTGAACACTGGTACCCCAAAGCTTCTTCTCATTAACAAGCGCTTCCTGCTTATAACAAGACATTGGCGTAACAATCAAAGTCATTTCAAACGGTGATTTACGGCGTTTACGGAACAGTTCAAGTTTGTGGTAACCCCATGCAAGATCGTCGGGTAAAGCAAACGTTAGCTCCCCACCATCTTCACGGTCATCTTTCACTAACTGAGACTGTAACCAGCCTTCCATCACCTCACCTTGTTCTGTAGTTAGGCGCCAGCTAAAATCGCTTACGCGTGCGCTGGCACCTAGCTGCAAAGCAATGTGCATTGCTTCACCACTTCGTACTACTTTCACAGGTGCAAGTACATCTGGACGGTGTTTCTTGCGTGCTGACTCGAGCAATGCTTCGTCATTCTTGGTGTCGTAACCTAAAGCCATTAGTAAGCGTCGAATGGTTTCGTCTTTTACTTTGGCTTCATCACCCCAGGCGCTGACGTAGCTGTCGGCAATTCCCACCATTTCAGCAACTTGTTTTAATGCTTGATTGTCTTTCATCGTTATCTCCGTTAGCGGCCCTTGGGCCGCTACGATGTTTATTTTTGCTGATAAAAAGGTTTTTAAACCGGGCTGTTAAGCACCGTATGCGATTAACGTTTAACCGCTTTTAATTTCCAGATGTTGTTTACGTAATCACGAATACTACGGTCTGAACTGAACTTACCAACCAGTGCTGTGTTCAGAATTGCTTTACGTGCCCATGTTGCTTGGTCACGGTATTCCGCATCAATGCGAGCTTGCGCTTTTACGTAGTCAGCAAAGTCAGCTAATACTAGGTACTGATCGCCACCTTCAAGTAGGTTTTGACGAATCGCAGCCAGTTGACCTGGGTTACCCGGAGTAAACTCATCTGTATCCAATACATCTAACGCTGCACGTAGCAGGCTGTCTGCATGGTAGTAACGGTAAGGGTCGTAACCCTCTTCTTTTAGTTTCAATACTTCGTCTACTAATAAGCCGAAGATAAAGATGTTTTCATCGCCCACTTCTTCGCGGATCTCAACATTGGCACCATCCATCGTACCGACAGTTAATGCACCGTTCAGCGCCATCTTCATGTTACCTGTGCCTGATGCTTCTAGGCCGGCAGTTGAAATCTGCTCTGACACATCTGCTGCAGGAATAATGATTTCAGCAAGGCTTACACGGTAATCAGGAATGAATACCACTTTTAGTTTTCCGCCAAGGCGTGGGTCGTTGTTTACTTTTTCTGCCACTTTGTTGATGGCAAAAATGATGTCTTTCGCTAATGCATAACCCGGTGCTGCTTTCGCTGCAAAGATAAATACACGTGGGTGCATATCAAATGTCGGATCGTTCACTAAGCGGTGATATAGCGCTAAGATGTGTAGCAAGTTCAAGTGCTGACGTTTGTACTCGTGCAGACGTTTGATTTGCACATCGAAGATAGCATTGGTATCAAGCTCGATATCCATGTTATCCAGAACCCAGTCAGCCAGACGTTGCTTATTATCTTTTTTCACTGCCATGTAACGTTTTTGGAAAGCTTTATCTTCCGCAAACTTAGCTAAACCAGACAGTTTATCGAGGTTAGCAGGCCAATCTTTACCTACTTTCTCATTAACCAATTCCGTTAAACCCGGGTTACAGAACTTCAACCAACGGCGAGGGGTTACACCATTCGTTACGTTCTGTAGACGACCAGGGAATAACTCGTTGAATTCAGGGAAAAGATCACGCTTTACCAACTCTGAGTGAAGTGCTGCTACACCGTTAACTGCGTAAGTACTCACTACACATAAGTTCGCCATGCGTACCATGCGTTGCGGGCCTTCTTGAATAATAGAAAGCTTACGTTTTACTTCGTTATTACCAGGCCATTTTGCTTCAACTTCCAGCATAAAGCGGTGGTTGATTTCAAAAATGATTTCCATGTGACGTGGCAGCATATCGGCGATCAGTTTTTCGCTCCATGTTTCCAGCGCTTCTGGTAGTAATGTGTGGTTAGTGTACGCAAAAACTTTCGAAGAAATTGCCCACGCAGCATCCCAACCTAGTTGGTGCTCATCAATCAAGATGCGCATAAGTTCAGGAATAGCAATTGTTGGGTGAGTATCGTTTAGCTGAATGGTTTCTAGCTTCGCAAGATCTTCAATGCTATGACCCGCCGCCGCGTGACGACGAAGAATGTCCGCTACTGAACATGCACAGTGGAAGTACTGCTGCATTAGGCGTAGCATTTTACCTTGGTCGTGATTGTCATTCGGGTAAAGGACTTTTGTTACGTTACCCGCTTCTAGTTGACCGTATTGTGCACCTACGTAATCACCGTCGTTAAAACGCTGTAGATTAAACGGTGCAGGTGAACGACATTCCCACAAACGTAGTGGGTAAACACTCTTGTTGTCATAACCTACGATTGGAAGATCCCATGCAACACCTTCAAGGTTCATTGCAGGTACCCAACGACGTTGAGCTTCACCTTTTTCGTTAGCCTGCGTTTCTACATGGCCAAATAAACCAACAGATTGCGCTAATTCAGGGCGTACTACTTCCCAAGGGTAACCTTCAATCCCACGCCATGCGTCAGGTGTTTCAACTTGATGGCCATCTTCAAATGATTGACGGAATAGACCGTACTCATAGTGCAGGCCGTAACCTACAGCTGGAAATTCTTGTGCTGCCAGTGAATCCATGAAACACGCAGCCAAGCGGCCAAGGCCACCATTACCGAGTGCTGGATCGCGTTCTTCTTCTAGCAGATCAGTTAAATTAAGACCTAGTTCTTCAACGGCTGCACTGACTTCGTCGTACAAACCCATGCTGATTAAGTTATTGCCTGTTAGACGACCAATTAGAAATTCTAAAGAAAGGTAATTAACGCTACGTACATTTTGTTCAGCAACGTGCTTTTCAGTTTCAAGCAGGCTACCAGTGCTGATTTCAGCTAATGCTTTACCTACAGCTAAGTACCAGCTACGTGCATCAGCCGTTTCTTTGGTTTTCGCGTACGTCGTCAGTAAATGCTTCTCTACTGAAGCTTTAAATAATGCTTTATCAAATTGTTGTGCTTGACCACGTGTTGTCATGGTTCATTCTCTCTCTAAGATTATCTCAACTGGAATCTATGCTGCCTGTTATCCCTAACGAAAGCATCCTCCTGAATTTTGGGACTAGAGGGAGGAGGAGGAGGGGCGTAGGTCAGTTAAGTACGTACTTTTTGTGACTCAAACCAAAGTTCAGGGGGGAGAGAACATCATCCAATGAAAATTAATGCAATATGATTCACACTTTAATCGCTAATTTTCACGTGCAGCTGGATGATTATTATCCCAGTTGAATTAGCATATTTGTGATTTGGTTCATAAATCAAGGGATGAGAGAGCGATGTTCTGGTTACATTGCCCTTTTGCTAGGTAAAGTATTGGGTAAGATCAAATGCCGCACTATTCATTTAAGGCATGATTTTAAGGCCAAATGAACATAACAGACCAAGGAAGTGAAAGGTCGTTACGTCACTTTCCCCAATAACAAGAATTATATTGTGGTCATATTCAGAGTCGAAACAACGGATTAGACAAAAGAACTATGTGGATACCATCGAAACTAACGCGCCCGGCGCGCCTTCATAATGCCATTCTCCGTCCTCGCTTGCTGGATCGTCTTAATCAAGCACCGTTTTACCGTCTGGTACTTTTCCGCTCTCCAGCGGGCTACGGTAAAACCACTATGGCAGCACAATGGCTAAACGATCACCCACATACTGGGTGGTTGAACATTGATGAAAGCGATAACGATACATTTCGATTCGCGAACTACTTCTTACAATCCATAAACAAAGCCACTAATGGCGCCTGTTTAAAAACACAAGCAATGGCTGAACGCCGTCAATTTGCTTGCTTATCAACGCTATTTAGCGAGCTTTTCGGCGAAATTGCTGAATATAACGCCCAAACATATTTAGTATTAGATGACTACCATGTCATCAACAATGAAGACATTCATGACGGTATGCGTTTCTTCCTTAAGCACATGCCGGACTGCCTCACTCTTGTCGTCACGAGCCGAACTCAACCACCACTGAGTACCGCTAACCTACGTGTGCGTGATTTATTGATTGAAGTAGACAACGAGCATTTAGCCTTCGATCAAGAAGAAACCCAACGCTTCTTCCAAAAGCGTGTCAGTGAAGATATTGAACTCACAGTACTAAATTCATTGCGCGAGCAAGTTGAAGGTTGGCCATCAGCACTACAGCTGATCGCCCTTCATGCCCAACAAAAACCAAATCACTTAGCAGAATCTGCCGAGTCAATGGCAAGCTTTAATCGGGGCCACTTGTGGGATTACCTTGCGGAAGAAGTATTTGATCAACTCGATCGCGATACTCAGCAATTCTTATTGCAATGCTCAGTATTAGATATTTTCAATGCACAGTTAGTGACTGACTTAACAGGCCGTAGTGATGCACTGGCAATGCTCGAGTCACTGAACCGTTTTGGATTATTCCTTAACACGCTTGAAAGTAACGATAACTGGTATCGCTTCCATAATTTATTTGCAGAATTCCTTCGCCATCAGCGCTATTCTCAAATTCCGCAACAACAATCAGAACTGCATACACAAGCGGCTTACGCTTGGCTAAAACAAAAAAGCCCGCAACAAGCGCTGATCCATGCGCTAAAGAGTGAGAATCAAGATCTGATTGTTGAAGTACTGACAGACTTCGGCTGGAACATGTACCATCACGGAGAGTTGAAATTACTAGAAGACTCTATTGCTTCCTTAACAACGGACAAACTATTCTCTTCTCCTCGCCTTGCTCTCCTTCGCGCATGGCTGGCACAAAGCCAACACCGTTATAACGATGTGGGTGATCTGATTAATGAGACCAAAGCACAATTAAGTAAGCACAGCATCGAGTTAGATGATGCGCTGCAAGGTGAGTTTAACGCCTTACTGGCGCAGGTTGCGATCAACCAGTCTAAACCCGAAGACGCTTTGCTATTATCAGAACAAGCGCTAGGTCAATTGCCTTCAACGACTTACCGCAGCCGAATTGTTGCAACATCGGTAGTCGGTGAGGTCCACCACTGCTTAGGTAACCTCAGCCGTGCATTACCTATGATGCAGCAGACAGAAAAAATGGCGCGCCAGTACCATGTTTACCATCAAGCACTTTGGGCACTACTGCAACAGAGCGAGATTCTGGTGGCCCAAGGTTACATTCAATCGGCTTACGAGCTATTAGATCAAGCCTTCAAGCTGGTAAAAGAGCAACACCTTCAACAAGTGCCACTGCATGAGTTCTTGCTACGTTTACGTGCACAGATCCTATGGTGTTGGAACCGCTTAGAAGAAGCTGAAGAGTGTGCCCATAAAAGCCTAGAAGTGTTAGCTCCTTTTGATGAAACCAAATCATTGCACGCCTATTCCATGCTGGCGCGTATTGCGATCACTCGTGGTGAACTCGATAAAGGTGCACGCTATTTAGACCTGTGTAACAGCCTGGTAGAACGATCTGAATACCATATTGACTGGCGTGCAAATGCTGATTTTGCCAACATTCTTTACTGGCAAGCAAAAGATGATAATCAAAGCCTGGCTGATTGGCTAAAACAGGCGGAGCGCCCTGAAGGGGGGTGTAACCACTTCCAGCAGCTACAATGGCGCAATATTGCCCGAACGCACTTGACGCTCGGCGAGTATGACCAAGCGCATGAAATTTTACTTTCACTGCAAGAAGATGCGGGAAAGTACAATTTAGTCACAGACAAAAATCGAAATCTTGTGGTACAAGCGGTATTAAGTAAACGTCAGGGGGAACGTGATACTGCACTTTTATACCTTAAAGAAGCATTACAACTGACCAATAGTACTGGCATGATTGGTAACTTCTTATGCGAAGCGAATACCATCTGCGACCTACTAAAAGAGTTAGTCGATACGCGCCAATTAAGTGAGCTTGAACTTCATCGTGCACAACAACTGCTACGTGAAATGACGAGTAAAGAACGAAACCGCTCTGTTCATTTTGATGAAAGCTTTGTCGATAAACTACTGACACTCCCCGATGTACCGGAGTTAGTACGCACTAGCCCACTGACACAGCGTGAATGGCAAGTTCTAGGCTTAATATATACGGGTTATAGCAATGAACAAATTGCATCTGAGCTAGATGTTGCATCGACAACCATCAAAACTCATATCCGTAATTTGTACCAAAAATTGAATATCGCCAATCGCCAACAAGCTATTGAAACCGCTGAACGTTTACTTGGATTGATGGGGGTTTAACGCCCCCCTTCTTGCACCACAAACTAGGTTAAGGATAACCACTTGATAGAATGGGCTACTGATCGCCTTTGGTACTACGACATGCCGCTCAACGTGAGCGGTATTCCTGTGGGTGCCCGTATGACCGTTATTCGGCTCAACAATAAAAAACTGCTTATTCATTCTCCGATACAGCTTACGACTAAATTACAGTTAGCACTGAGCAGATTGGGGCAAATACATGCCATTGTTACCCCCAATATTAATCATCACCTTTTTCTGTCTGAATGGTGGCTTGCCTACCCTGACGCTTACTTTTTTGCCCCTCCAGGGTTACAACAAAAGCGCTCTGACTTGATCTTTGATGATGCCCTGAGCGCGACAACGCCTGCATTGTGGCGTAATCAGCTATTACAAACGCTGATCAGGGGGAGTGACAAAATGGAAGAAGTGGTGTTTTGTGATCCACAATCGCACACCCTAATTGTGGGTGATACCTTAGCTTGGATGAAAGACTGCACCAACCCACTTTCAATAGGCTTAGCTTTACTCAATGGCTGCTATCAACAACCAGCAATGCCACTCTATTGGCGGTTATCGTTTTATGACAAAACGCGGTTGCGTCAGTCACTGCAAGAGATCTTAACCTGGCCATTTGACCGCATCATTCTTGCTCACGGTCGAGTGATCTCTGAAAACGGCAAACAGTATTTTGCCGATGCTTTTGCGTGGGCTCTTAAGCCAACAACGGCACCCCATTAACTGCCAGTGTAAGACAGATAAGGCTATATAAACCTCATTACAAATGAAGCGCTGAATATAAAAATAGCGGGCTAATTTGCCCGCTATCAACTTCACAATGCGAAGTTTCTCTCCCGAATAAGATGACCCAGAGCTAATGCAAAATCGTTATGACATAGGACCAACTAAGGTTGGATTGGTTTTAATACCGCTCCACTCATACCAGCCACCATCATAAACGCTAATATCTTTCCAACCCATCACATAGGCGTAGAAGAAAGTTTCTGACGCCCGCCACCCCGTACCACAATAAAAAGACACTTTCTGATTACGATCGATTTCCCATTGATGCCAGAAATGTTCAATCTCGTCAGCGCTTTTCATGGTCTCATCGGGGTTACGAAAATCTTCAAGGCTATTTGCATCACTGCCACCATGACCCCATTTTGCACCCGGTATACGCCCTTTTGGCTTAATATAGTTATAACCACTGATTTTGCCTAGGTACTCATCCCAAGTACGAATACTGACTAACGAATTCGTTTTTGGTGAGTCATCAAGAATGGCTTTCGCCTCAGCCATATCAATGATCAATTCAGGATTAGCAGGAATATCTCGGCCAAAATCTGCCACTTTCTCTGCTGTTTGCAACATAGGCTCTGACGTTAAGCCAGCACCAACCCATGCCGTCCAACCACCATTTAGTAGGCGTACATCTTCAACACCTGCGTACATCATAATACTCGCAGCACGCGCGGCCGCCATATTATTGCGCCCATACAAAATCACTGTGGTGTCGTAACGAATACCTAAATCTTGCAGCAAGGCCGTGAGTTTATCGTTACTAACTCGATTCCAAAGCGGCTTTGTTTCTATATTATTGGTATTTAGATACAGTGCTGTCGGTATATGTGAAACAAGGTATTTTGTCGGCGGCCCCCAAGCAACCTCAACTAGTTTATAGTCGGTTTTAGGAGCATAAAGTGGTTGCTGTCCATCAATGACTTGTTTGAGCCACTCAGGACCAACAAGCTGCTGAAATTTGGGTAACGCGGTAAGTGAGCCAGAATAATTTGAGAGCGGCTCTTCAATTACAGATACCGATGTAAATCCTTGGTCAGCCAAGGCTGTCACCATTTTTTGGCTAGCCGCTTGGTCGCAATACAAATAGGTAGGCTTATCTGCATTTAGCTGTTTTTCCACCAGCAGTTGGTTAAGCGCCGAGGCGTCAATTCTGTCCAACCACTGGGCATCAAAATTGACCGCATTAGGGTAATGACCACCTAGCTTTGAGCCCGCTTCTGGCCATCCGTTATAAAAATTACTCGAGCGACAATCAATCACTTGCTTCGCTTCATCAAGGGTTTTAGATAACTGATCAAACGTCATTGCTTGAAGCCCAAAACTAGAAAAAACAATAACGGATAACAGCGCTTTCCTCATTGTATTCATCAGCCAACCTTACTATTACTGGATGCCACTCTTCACTTCATGACATCAGTTAAACACAGCACTGATTATAATGAAACAAAGCACATATTATGGCGACTAGTCTCTCAACTTGATACCGAGCGAAGCTTTAAGCCTAAATATGAGACATAAGCGAGATTAAATATTGATTACTGGTATTGGTTACTAGTTCTTGGTTGCTGGTTACTGGTTGTTGAAAGGCGGCGAAATAATGGGGGATAAGAGAAATATCGATAAAACGGAGGGAGATAGAAAAGAGCACTACTCACCTTAGGCTTTCATGCTCAATAAATCATTTTTAAGTTGTGACGCTAGCTAAGAAACTCTGTTTCAACTAGACGTGCTTTGGCTGCATCCAAATCTTCTTTTGCCACTAAGATAATAGGACCAGTACACCCCATACCTGTGCGAGCAAAGATCTTCACTTGCCACAGTGCTTGGCATGCATCTTCGATTTCTAAAATATCAATGCCACCAATATCTGTGTCAGTCACCTTTTCAGGTGGTGCAATTACAGCTTCTGTTGTTTCTACTGGCGTTTTTGGCTGACAATATTTTGCTAAAGTACTGTTTAAGCCTGATAAGGTTGCTGCTTCCCATTCCTCGTCAACGCGCTTCATCACCTCTCCTTTTGCTGCATCTGCGCATAATCTCATGGCACCAGCCACAACAGGTGCACCCGACGCCCGAGAGATAATGTTCACTAGCTTCCCTGCCGTACCTTCACCCAGCCCAGGCCCATAACCAAAGCCAGAGGCTTCATAGCTACCACCTGTAGTGAACGAAGAAAACATTTTCATCAGCAAATTGCCAGTTAGACTATCGGTCACCATCACATCAGGCGTACCTTGCAGCAAATCATTACCGCGCATGGCAATCCCGCCATCGGCACGTCCTGATTCTGCAAAGTGAATGTCATAACCCGCTTGTTGAAGTTCACGTAATCCACGCTCACATAACGCTGCACCGTCAATATTAAGCACACCAACAGTCGGTTGCTCAATACCCGTCGCTTTTGCTAATGCAATACCATACAAGGTATTTTTGAGCATCGCCGCTTGGCGGTTGGTATCTGTAGTCCCAGTCGTAGACGCAATGATCATCTCGCGTCCAGTACTCGGAGTTACCACTTTACCCATGGTGCTTACACCAAGAGGGAAGGCATAATGCAAAGTGACACAACCGTCGATTTGCTTCTGCTCAAACAAGCTTTCCATCACTTGGTGACATTGGTTTAAATCCTCTGCAGGGTGGCATTCAAAACCACACTCAGGATCATTACAGCCAATTAACACCGGTTCGATGTCGCTATGCTGTCTTGCAACTAATTGAGCACCTCGGAGCAGTTCTTGTGGGCCGTGTTCGCTGCCGATCAGCGTGAGAGCAATTCGGGTTTTCTTACCAAATTGTCCACTTAACAGGCCATCCGCCATTGCTGAAAACGTGTCGGACAGTTGTTGATTGATATTCGCCATCGCAACCTCCGATTACTTCTCGCTCTTCGCGTTTAGCAAGTTCTCAGCCACATCGCGCATTGCTTGCGCCACAACCTGTTTCACTTGGTTCTCATCAAACACTTCATCTTGCTTGCCGCTGTTCTTCTGAACCACGAAGCTCAAACCATCAAACAAGTTAGTCATACGCCCTAAGAACAAGCTGCCTTTACCCACCATCATGAAGTTTTTAATTTCATCATTTAGGATCATGTCACGGCCAAAGCCAAGGAAAGGTACGCCTGATGGAATGTGCCCTTGCGTTGGTGCAAAGCCCGTCATGCCATGTTTTTCAACAAACGCTGGCAACTGAGTGCGTTCCATCTGCCCTTCTTTCACCGCTAGCGCTGCAATCATTTTGTAGTTTGATTCCGGCACATTACCCGCGCCCGCAGGTTTGGTGATCTCTGGGTTTTGCATCTCCACCGAGTACTTATCGATGTCTGTCATCTTCATGCCAGCAGCTTTAAGTGGCGCAGCAATCAGCGCAGTCATAACCGCTTGAGGCGATGAACCCGTACCAATTTGGTGACGACCGATGATGTCAGAGTTAATTTCTGGACTAACACCGTCATTTTCAGTCACCATGCAAGCAAAGCCCGCAATGCAATCTTCTAACACTGGCATGTTGTTTTTAACATGGTCACGGCCGTTCATACCGAGTTTCGCTACTGCGCCACCCGCGACAACCATCACATTCTTAAATATGCCAGACTTAACCAAAGCAGAGGCTAGCATCATGGCATGCGCTGGTGCCGCACAGAAACCACGAACGTCCGAACCTGTCGCGCTATTACAGCCAATAGATTCACCGATGGCTTTTGCAAAGTTGCCACCACCACGCTGGTTAATGTCACCACATGCTTCTTCAGAACACTCAATCAAGTAATCGACTTTATCGAGATCAATCCCCTGCTGTTTAAGGTGCATTGCCGCCATAACGCCAGATGCTTTAGTGCAGAGGTTTTCTAGCATGATATGCGCAGATAAGTTTTCATCTTCATCATGCGCAGCTTTCACACAACCGACAATTTCACCATTCATCATCAAGACTTCAGCATGATGATGTTCAAGCAAGGCTAAGATTTGATCTTTTGTGATGAGCTGGTGACCAGCAAGCAGGTCAACGTCATCGCCATACAACGAATGATGCGCCACTTGTCCGTGGTAAGTGTCGATAAACTCTTGGGTCAGTTGCACCAAATTGAACACATCAACGTGGTTCAACATGGCATAAAATTGGGCTTGGTTATAAATTTCACCAAACTTACCTTGGTTGGCATTGTGTTCTTTATTTTCAAACCAAGGTTGAGGAATATCAGAGAGTTGCTGCGGTGTTAGGTTACCGATGTAACACTGGTTGGCAGGGTAAGAGACAACATCTTCATATGGACGAAGGTGGTCTTTTAGCTGCTGAAAATAAGGGTCTGAAGGATCTTTTGCCCGCGCTTGTACTTGTACTGAACCGTGTTGAATCAATACATCTGGGGTATGGGCGAGCACGTAGCTCACACCTTTAATTACTGCGTATCCCATTGTTACTCCTGCATCCGAGCCGGATAAAAGGTTCGAACCTGCCTAAACAAACAGATCCGAACCAGCATTGAGATATACTTATGCTAATGCAGTTTCGCTGCGGTATTGTTGCATTTCCGCTTTGATAGCATCGACATCAAGTACCATTTCCATCATTCCAACTTGTTCTTCATAGACAGCTGGATCAACGGCATTTTTAACTTCGTCTTCCACCACGTGATAACAAGAAAGTCCTAACTGGACTCCCGCTAATGGTCCTGCAAAAGTCGGATCACCTGTGGTGACAGTTTCACATGCTAGGCCAGAAGCTTCTGCTTCTGCGCCGCCAAGAATCACAACGAGATTCTCTGCGCCTTTTTCCTCAGCAAGTGTTTTAATCCGCTTTTGATTTTCCAGATCCATTGCGCCAGCGCTTGTTCAGACGAAACATTCTGTAGTAGAGAAAGCAACGTGAGCACCTGTAGTCTTCATGCAAGCTTCGATTGCCTGACCAGGTACGCCATCGCGGTCTCCAAGAATGATCACTGTTTTATTAGCGAACACAATCTTTCTCCCGATTAAACATACTTTCCGAATTGCTCACGATACTCTTTAACCTCTGCCACGATGGCATCGACATCAAGTACCATTTCCATCATGCTTATCTGTTCGTCATAGACGCCAGCATCCACATTTTCTTTAATTTCCGGCTCAACCACATGATAACAAGAGAGTCCTAACTGGACTCCGGCTAATGGACCGGCAAAAGTAGGATCGCCGTTAGTAACGGTTTCACACGCTAGGCCAGAAGCTTCTGCTTCCGCGCCACCAAGTACGACTACCAGATTCTCTGGGCCAAACTCGTCAGCAAAACCTTTGATCCTCTTTTGATTTTCCAGATCCATAGCACCTGCGCTGGTTCAGACGAAACACTCAGTTGTAGAGAAAAGAACATGCGCACCAGCAGATTTGATACAAGCTTCAATTGCTTGTCCTGGTACACCGTCTCTGTCTCCCAAGATAATAACTTTCTTATCTTTGAGCATTGTTCACTCCAAGGGTACAGATTACTACGATCATGCTTATCAGCTTATGGACAACCACGTACTGAGTTCACATGGATTTTATAAAGCACTTTCTTTCTTACCCTGCTTTCATCGAAAGCCATGTAGAGAAAGCGAGGCTTATATTTGCGCCAACAGGCCGTTGCCTATTAAATACAAATTCATTGGGTGTAGATCAGTTACACCTACTTATACTTTTATGCTGTTTCAGCGATGTAGCTTTCTACTTTGTTCGCAACATCTTCCATTTCTAGCTCTTCGCCAGAAAGGTGTTCAATCTTTTCACCATTTTTGTAGAAAACAAATGAAGGAAGACCCATCACTTTCTGCGCCATCGCCAAGCGACGGTTACCTTGAATATTCAGTTTGCAGAATTTGATCTCGTTGCCATATTTTTCAGCTAATTCCATTACTTCTGGCATCAGTTCAATACAGCGACCACAACTTTCGCTCCAGAAATCAACCAGTACAACGCCATCTACTTTCACTTCAGCATCAAAGTTATCTTTATTTAGTTCGATCATTGCGTTTTCCTTAATACAGAGTATCTAACTCAGCAATATCCTTAACATTCACTCGCTTGGCTTCCTGCCCAGCGTCAAATCGGATCACAACTGGCACATCTGAAACCGAGAAACGGTTCGCAATATTTTGGCTTTTATAGGTATCTATAGTGACAACGCGCTGATCTGGCTTATCTTTGCAATCTTGTTCTAGCTGATTAATCACAGCTAAACTTTCTTTGCTTAGTGGATTCCAGAACGCCACCATTGCCGTACCGCCAAACTCAGACACAGATTTGCGCCAATTTTCTTCTTCTTCGATATAACGGTCTGCCGCGACTGCCGCGATTGCACCATCGCCGGCTGCGGTGACTACTTGACGAAGGAATTTATCAACGACATCACCCACTGCAAAAATACCGGGAACATTGGTTTCTTGTTTTTCATTGGTGATGACATAACCTTGTGGGCTTAATGCCACTTGGCCTTTAATGAAATCTGTTTTTGGCACCGTGCCAACAAACATAAAGACACCATCAGCAGACAGCTCTGTGATTTCCCCTGTTTTTAGATGCTTAAGCTTCACACCGCTAACAAGTTCATCACCGCAGATTTCTTCAACCACAGAGTTCCAAACAAACTCGATTTTATCGTTAGCAAATGCTTGCTCTTGGGCTGTGCGATCAGCATCAAGAATGCCTTGATCATGCAGCACGATCATGGTGACTTTATTAACAAACTTGGTGAGGAATACAGATTCTTCAACCGCAGTATTACCGGAGCCTACAACGACAACGTCAAGCTCTTCGTAAAAATCAGCATCGCAAGTTGCGCAGTATGAAACACCTTTACCACGGAACTCTAATTCACCCGTGATACCTAGAATGCGCGGTGTAGCACCCGTTGCTACTATGATGCTCTTGGTCTGATAAATTTCGCCTTTGCTCGTTGTTAGCGTCTTAATAAAGCCATCATCAGCAATTGTGATTTCAGACACGAGTCCGCGAGCAAACTCCACACCAAACTTATTACAGTGTTCACGGAACATATCCATAAGTTGTGGACCTGTCGCTTCCACAATACCTGGGTAGTTTTCCATTTCACTGGTTGTCGCGGCTTGACCGCCTGTATTTCGCTTATCTTCAATGATCAGGGTTTTCATTTTGCCACGAGCAGCATAAACCCCGGCTGACATACCACCAGCACCGCCACCAATTATGATGACATCGTATAGTTCAGACATATAATTCACCGATTGCTATTTCACGACTACATGCCCTTTCACCCAAAAAGGAATAATAAGGACATATCAAAACAAATCAGTTCTGCGACAGCTTCTCTAATAAGGTGGCAAGTATTTATAACTGTGAACCAAATCACTTAGACTTTAATAAGCTGTTAGTTTGACTCTGGATAGCAAAATATAGCTATCTACTACCCAGATATAATCTCTTCTGCTTTTAACTTGTAAGTGATTATAATTAGT
>NZ_NOIF01000032.1 GCF_002265265.1 Photobacterium sanguinicancri | reverse complement strand
TAATTTATTGCTCCTACATTTATCTTCCTTACCCGAATTAGATTCAATTCTTAATTCAACTTTTAATAAACATATTTTAATTTCACACGGCATATTTATGACGAGTGCATTAACTATACCTCGTCTTTTATTAAGGAAAATAAATGTACAAGCCCTGTTGGATGAGTGTTCCACTCATTGTAATGCTCACTGCGTGTGGTAGTGACGATAATTCGAACTCAGATACAACCCCAGATCCAAAAGTTGATAAGAAATCATTAACTTTCGTGGGTAACGTTTATGATGGTCCTATTGCGGATGCAACGGTTTCTGTTTATGCCGGTACACAGTTACTTGCTTCAGGTAAAACAAATGCCGATGGCAAGTATGTTATCAATGCATCAATCAAAAACTCTGAATTCGAAAAAATCAAGTCACACCCAATCACATACAAAGCGATTAAAGATGACATCATCTTGCACGAGTACGATGGTAGAAGCTTAGAGCAGGCTTTTAATAATAAAAAGAACTCAGCATTAATCAGCAATTTTTCAACCGTTGAATATGTATTAGCTGATACCGATAAAAATGATTTTGTTTCTAGCACAGAATGGGATCTCTATTTAACTTTCGATAGAAATTACACTGAGCCGCTCATAATTCGATACGGTGCTGGCCTTAAAGCCATTATTGATAATTCAGCATCTTTGGGTGGCTATAAAAATACAACACTTTGGCTTCGTGCTCTTCGCGACGAGGAGAAATGGAATAATTGGCATACACAAAATACATCACAATATAAACAAGCATGGGATGCATTATTCTCAGACAAATGGTTCTTAGAACAAGAAAAACATCGCTTTAAAGATATTGCGTCTTGGGAAGTAAAATACGACGATATTACTACACCAGACTTCACTAAACCGGCTATTTATAATCTGTCGATCAGCGGTATTCCAGAAACAGCCAGTATTGGTGATAAAGTTTTCCCGACCGCACATGCTCTGTTCACTAACATGACGTCAAAAAATGTATCAAGTGAGACAGTTTATGCAATTACTCCCACTGACGCTTTAGAGAATAAAGGGACTTACTGGGAAGTTAAAAAAGCAGGTTATATCAGCATAAAAGCACAATACGGCGATATAATCACCACAGAAACAATTGCCGTTGATATGGGTGATACTGCACTTACAAGCATTACATTATCTGGCGTTGGTAAATCTGTAACTGTTGGCGATAAAATCACCCCGACTATTTCAGCTAATTGGTCAAACGGTACAGTATCTGATGTAACTTCTCTATCAGAAATATCTTACTCACCAGAAAATGCGCTTAAATTTGAAAATGGTAAATTCTATATTGCGCTGGCTGGTGACATTAGCCTCTCTGCATCCTACATGGGCGAAACATCCACCATTAAAGTCACTGCACAGGAAGCGGTACTAACCGGTTTGCGATTGGGTTTCAACCAACGTGAGCAGTTATTCAACAAGCAATTCCAAGTAAGTGCTGAAGGCATACATGAAAATGATTACATCATCGACTTTACGAATGAAGCAACATGGATTTCAAGTGACTCTACAATCGTAGAGTCATTAGGTAACGGCCTATTCATTGGTAAAGGTGTCGGAACTGCAACTATCACCGCGACTGTTGGTGAAAATACTGTTACTCAAGATTTTGAAGTGATAACCGAGCTATTAGATCTTAGCCTCAATTTGCCAAACAACGCCATATCACGAGAAGAGACACTGCAGCTCACTCTGAACGGTGAATACAGCGATGGTTCGGTTTCTGTCATTTCCGAAGATATTGCTTGGGCAACCAGTAACCCCGAAATTTTAACCATTGACGAGAACGGTATTGCTGTTGGTATTATCGAAGGTGAATCTGTTGTTACAGCAACTTACAAGGAAATGGTTCTTGAAGAAACGATAGAAGTTATTGCACCTAAGATTGTCTCTTCAGAACCGCCTTTCGACTTAGTAGCTAGAAATGGAACCATGCTGCTTTCTGAAGGTGGTAGCTACCCTTACCGCTTCAAGTTTACTCGCTCTAACGGTAAAGAGTATGTATTTGTCGCAGAAAAAGGTGGTTTAGACTTCGAGGCGAGCGGCTTTAGAGTAGCAGCAATAGATGAATCTAAAATCCAGATTGCTGACAACGATGAAGACAAAGATCGAATGCGCGCGGTACGTGCTGGTGATACTAAGTTAAAACTACAAAATGTACCTGTTGAACTGCAACAAATATTTGTTGAACTAGGTGTCGATATCTCAGTGAGTCATGGTCCAGACTCCGTTGAACTTAGTGTTAATGTTGCTGATAACGCTGATGTTTACCAGTGGCATAAAATGGCACGCAATGCCAATATCCCTGAAGATCAAGAGCTCATTCAAGCAATCAAAGACAAGAATACGCTATATCGTTTCTGGCAAGCTGAATACAGTAAAAATGGCCCGCTTTTCGTTACTGAAATAACGTCAGCTGGTGAAAGTGATCCTCAAGAAGTTGCGCTACCAACAGAAGACTTCAAGATGCTACGTAACCAAATGCAAGCAACGCAATATGGTTACACCTTCCTACTCACAGCGAATGATCATCTAAGCGGTGTCAAACGCGAGCATAAAGGCTATCGCTACCATTTAGCCACAGGCGAGCTAACACCTGTTGATATGAGCTTCTTCCGTGATAATAGGGTTAGCCTATCCGGTGATGCTTTCTATTTCACAGAAGCTGGCAACTTCTTACACTTAAGATCCAGTTACCCGAACGAAATCACAGTAAACCTCTTTGATTTCGAAACAAATACATGGGCTGAGCAGTACAAAGTCTATGGTGAAATTTTACAGCTACCATCAAGTGCTGATGAAATTGCGGTATTAAAAAGACCATCGTCTGACGAATATCTGACATCACCTTTGCTGACTATAATCAACCTTGCAACATTAGCGGTCACAGAGCAGGAACTGACCTACCCAGGAGACAGTCCTTTCTACTGTAATATCAAGCAATCAATCAGTATCGCTGTTCGTGATCAACTGAAAAACTCAGGTGCTGGCTGTTTGGTGAGCGATGCTTACAATAAGAATGCTCAAGGATACTACCTATGGGATAACATTGCTGAGCTGCCAAAACTGCACCTATTCAACCACGATGACATTCCATATCGCGATGATAACTACGGAGTCGCATCCGTTAAACCAGATGGGCATGTTACTTTTGCAGCAGGTCGACGTAACGCGTTTGAAGGTGTAGATACAAGGCACTTCGAAGTGGCTGAAATAGTCACAACGGAAGTCGACGGTTCCATAGTCGAGCAAGTTGCTTCTCATACCTTTGATAAATCAGGTAAGCAAATGTCTGGCGAATACTCGACTCATAAGGTTATTGATGGCACACAATTCACGGTTGCTAACCCGAATGTTCCTGGCGAGTTAATCGCTATCTTTGGTCATGGTACAGCCGTTAATCGTGCTGATGGTACTTGGGAAAGTGATAAGTTCATCTATCCGTTCCCTGCGGATGATATGCCGGCCTACCACTTAGGCGACACAGTCGTATTAACCAACGAGACTGAGTATGCTCGCGGCTTCCAAGGTTACTGGCAGCTACAACTACGTAAGCCAGCAGTTGATCCTATCGACCCAGTAGAACCAATCAATCCAGAGCCAATACCTGAACCAACACCAGCTCAGTAATTCATTACTGACACTGTGTTCGCTATAAAACAAAGGGCTACCATTGGTAGCCCTTCTTTTATTTGATATTACTTTTCAGCTCAAAGCTTGAATCGTTAAGCTAAAGCTTCATCAAGTATTTTTTCCAACTTCACTGCCGCTACCTTAAACTCCGGGATTTTGGCATGCGGATCCGTTGCTGTTGTTGTCAAACGGTTCGCCGGTGATTCTGCAAAGTGGAAAGGCACAAAGACTACCCCTACTTGCATACGCTTTGTCACAAACGCAGGTGCTTCAATAAAGCCACGACGTGTTGATAAACGCACTACTTCGCTATTACGAATCCCTAACCGCTCAGCATCAGTAACCGACATCATCACACGAGGGCCCGCAAGGTTATCTAATCCCTTGGTTTTACGTGTCATTGTGCCTGTATGGAACTGCTCTAATAAACGCCCAGTCGTTAATACTAATGGGTATTCATCATCTGGCAATTCAGCAGCATAACGGAATGGAATAGCAGCCATCTGGCCTTTACCACGCGTAAAGCTTTCCGTGTGCATGATGCGCGTACCTTGATGATGCTCATCGCGACACGGCCACTGCAATCCATCTTTACCCACGCGATCCCAATGAATACCTGCGTATTGCGGCGTCACTTGGGTGATCTCTTCGGTAATATCTTTCACAGACGCATACTGCCAATCCGCGCCCATCGCCTGAGCCACGTCTTGAATAATACGCCAATCTTCTTTCGCTTCACCCGGTGGGTTAACCGCTTTAGAAATACGTTGCACACGACGTTCCGTATTCGTGAAGTGGCCGTCTTTTTCTGCAAATGAGCAAGAAGGCAAAACAACATCCGCATACTGCGCTGTTTCAGTTAAGAAGATATCTTGAACCACCAAGAAGTCTAACGCCTCTAATGCTTCAATCACGTGTGCTTGGTTCGGATCACTTAACACTGGGTTCTCACCCATCACAAATAAGCCTTTCACTTTACTGTGACAAGCGGCATCAATGATTTCTGTTAGTGTAAGTCCCGCTTCGCTTGGTAATGCTGGCTGCTGCCATGCTTCAACAAACTTTGCGTGAACCTCTGGATTATGGACTTTCTGATAACCCGGGAAGTTGTTTGGCAACGCGCCCATGTCACACGCACCCTGCACATTAGACTGACCACGCAGTGGATTAATACCACCGCCTTCAATGCCTATGTTGCCACACAGCATTTGTAAGTTAGCAATCGAACGTACGTTGTCGTGACCTGTCGTGTGCTGAGTAATACCCATAGAGTAATAAACAGCAGTGCGTTCCGCGGTACCTATCATCTTGGCCATTGCTTTCACATCAGCGGCTTTAATGCCCGTGATGAGTTCGACTTTTTCTGGCGAGTATGACTCTTGCATTACTTCTGCTTTTAACGCCTCGAAACCTTCGGAGCGATCAGCAATATAAGCACTGTCATGCCAGTTATTTTCGATGATTTGCTGCATGATGCCGTTAAGTAGCATGACATCGGTGCCAGGACGTTGCGCGACATACAGCTCTGCGTGTTCAGCAATGTCGATTTTCTTCGGATCAGCGACGATCAAGCGTGCACTACCCTGCTTCAACGCCTGCTTAATGTGCGAGCCAATGATCGGGTGAGCAGCTGTCGTGTCAGAGCCAATAATAAACACCAGATCAGAATGTTTGATCGATGGAATATCATTGGTCATCGCGCCACTGCCGATAGAGGCTTCAAGCCCCGTCACGGTTGATGCATGACATAAACGCGCACAGTGATCGATGTTGTTGGTTAACAGTTCACGACGGAAGAGTTTCTGGAAGGCATAGTTATCTTCGTTGGTCGTTTTCGCCGACGAGAAGCCCGCAAGAGCATTACTACCGTGCTGCGTCTTGATAGAAGAAAGCTTATCGGCAACAAGCGTGATCGCCTCTTCCCACGTCGCTGGTTGCAACTCTCCATCACGGCGGATCAATGGCGTAGTTAGTCGCTCATCACTGCCGACAAAATCAAAGCCAAAGCGCCCTTTCACACACAGCATACCTTGGTTAACGGGTGAATCTTTAGCGCCCTGGACATAACGGATTTGGTTACGAGATTCATCCACCAGCATGGTCAACTTACAGCCCACACCGCAGTAGGTACAAATGGTATCGACTGGCTTGAGCATTTCGATACGGCCTTGAGACTTATCACGCGCATCGGTCAATGCACCTGTTGGACAAACCTGCACACAAGCGCCACATTGAACACAATTTGAATCACCCATACCTTGGCGCTTGTCATCAGCCAAGTCAAAACCCGGACGACATTCAGGACGGTTAGCACTGGTGCCATCTTCGTTTTTCAAAAAGCTCAATACGCCATGAACCGCTTGGTTACTACAGGTATCAACACACTGACCACAACTGATACAACGGTTAGCATCGAACACAATAAATTCAGACGTGTTATCGACCGCGAATTTTTGGCAACTGCCTAAGTCAATCTCGGTTTCTTCCACTTTATATTCGGTTGCAAAATCACGCAGCTTACAATCTGTATTGGCTTGGCAACCACACTCTAGGCAGCGCTCCGCTTCACGAATAGCGTCTTCATTACTAAAGCCCGTTTCAACTTCGGCAAAGCTCAACTCACGCTCTTGGCTTGTCAGTTCAGGCATAACAGAACGCATCACCTTTTTCAGGCTTTCGAACTGCTTGGTATCAACTTGCTTGAGTTTTGGCGCTTTTTGCGAATTGAACGGCTTAACCGGAATGTGTTCCATCGAACCGTTGAAGAAACGATCAATTGCCTCAGCCGCCACTCGACCATCCGCTACCGCTTCGATAGCTGTGGCAGGACCACGGCGGAAATCACCAATACTGAACACATTGCCCGTACCTGAGTGCATGGTCTCTGGGTTCGCATCTTGCGTGTTCCAACGTGTTAGTGGCAAGTCGAGCTTTTCATTATCCATAAAAGACAAATCAGGCTTTTGCGATACCGCCGCAATAACAGTATCAAAAGCTTCAGTGAAGTATTCCCCTGTTGCTTCAGGGCGACGACGGCCAGAGGCATCAGGTTCACCCAACGCCATTTTTTCCAATTTCACGTTACAAACACGACCATTTTCATCGGCAATGTTTTCAACTGGATTGGTTAAAAAGTGGAATTTCACACCTTCGTGTTCGGCTTCCACAATTTCGTAATCTTCCGCTGGCATCTCATCGCGGGTACGACGGTATATTAACGTGGTATCCGCACCAGCTCGCACCGCCGTTCGCGCACAGTCAATCGCGGTGTTACCACCACCAATGACAGCCACTTTTTTGCCTGTGGTGTATTGCTTGTCTGTCACATAATCTTTTAGGTAATCAACGCCTAAATAGCAGCCATCAAACTCACTGCCTTCATAATGCATTTCAACTGCTTTTGATGCACCAACCGCAAGGCAGACGGCATCAAAGTCATCACTAAGTTGCGATAACGTGAAATCATCACCCAGTTTCTTGCTGGTTTCAATTTGCATGCCGTTACGACACATCAAGGCGATTTCTTGATCTAAAATTGCTTTTGGCAAACGGTATTCAGGAATACCGTAGCGTAACCAACCGCCAGCATGTGGCATAGATTCAAATACAGTGACGTTGTAACCTTCGTTAGTTAAGTAATAACCACAGGTTAAACCGCCGGGGCCACTTCCCACTACAGCAATGGATTTGCCTTTCGCGGGCTTTTGTTCTGGTACATAACTTTCTTGAGCAGCTAAATCGATATCAGCGGCATGACGCTTTAACTGACGGATAGCCAAAGGCTCATCGACGATACTACGGCGACATTCCGTTTCACAAAAAGCAGGACAAACACGACCAATCGACAAAGGCATAGGTAGCGTGCGTTTAATCACTTCTACCGCTTTTTGATGATCGTTTTGAGAAATATGATAAAGATAGGATTGAATATCCACACCTGCAGGGCATGCCGTTTGGCAAGGTGCTTCGCAGTCTGCGTAGTGATCAGACATAATTCGATTTAGTGCTTTTTGACGCGTCGATACAATCTCTTCAGACGTGGTGATCACCGCCATGCCAGCTTGAGGCTTGATTTCACAAGCACGCTGGATACCTTGCCCTTCAACGTCTACAACACAAAGACCACAAGGGATTTTCTCACCTTTCTGGTTCAATCCGCACAGTGACGGAATTTCAATCTGATGCTGGCTGACAGCATCAAGCAGTGACAGGTCCGCATCTAGTGCATATTCCTGCCCGTCAATCGTGACATTAATCATTGCTTGCCTCTATTTATAATACTTGGCATGCCTTCTCTAAAGAGGATCTTTACTGCTTAGGGTGCAGTCCTACTTTTTACTAGCTTCTGTTCAATATTGAGCTGTAGGTTAAGATACACGGCATACTAAGGATGATGGATATATCACCAATTTTATTTATCCGATCACCATAGATCGCAGCAGAATAAAATTCTTTGATTTCGGACACGAAGGCCGTTTATTCGCGCAAAAAATGAACTCGAAGCGCTTATCTACTACCAATCAATCATTTATAGTAGTTATCAAATCTAGTTATCTAATTAATAATTAAAGAAATACAACGGCAGGTCGCTAACTATAAATAGAGATAGGGCGTGACTTAGCAGATCGTGACCTTTATAATTTAATGATAAACATAACAATTTCTGTGAAGATTTTTAGTGAAGACTATGAGCAACCTTTTAGACTCAGTTGATTTACGCACCCAGTTAGTTGGTGAAAACCGACTGGAGCTGCTTATTTTCCAACTCAATACATCACAACTATTCGCGATAAACGTTTTCAAAGTAAAAGAAGTGGTCAAGCTGCCTCATTTGCATATATTACCGGGCTCGCACCCTAATATTTGTGGCGTTGCCAATATTCGTGGCCTGTCGATCCCTGTTATCGACCTTCGTTATTCTGTTGGCATGCGTGCCATTGAGCGAAACGAAGACTGTAACCTGATCATTACAGAGTACAACCGTACTATCCAAGGCTTCTTAGTTGGCCAAGTCATGAACATTGTGAATATGACATGGAAAGACATTCAGCCACCACCATCTCAAGTCGGGAAAGAAAACTTCCTAACGGCGATCACCAAGATCGAACGTGAAGGCATGGTCCGTCTTGTTAGCATTATTGATGTTGAAAAAGTACTAGCACAAATTATTGACTACGACGTACAAGTATCAGCAGACGTGCTTGACCAGAAATTGGTAGAGCAAATGCCTGGCCGTAAGATCTTAATCGTAGATGATTCATCCACTGCTCGTGCGCAAATTCGAGATACGCTAGCCCAATTCGGGTTAGAAGTTATTGAGAAAAGTGATGGCTTGAAAGCTTTAACCATGCTTAAACAATGGTGTGATGAAGGCAAAAATATCCATGATGAAATTCTGATGATGTTTACTGATGCCGAAATGCCAGAAATGGATGGCTACAAACTAACTCATGAAGTACGAAACGATCCTCGTATGAACGATTTGTTCATTGCACTGAACACATCACTCAGTGGTAGTTTTAACGAAGCTATGGTGAAAAAAGTGGGCTGTAACCGCTTTATTTCAAAATTCCAGCCAGATCGCTTAGTTGAAGTGGTACAAGATCGTTTACGTGAAGTGCTTGGCTTTGAGTTTGTTGATTAATCAGCAAAAATGAAGAATATGCATCACCGATAAAAACTCGCCTTGTGCGAGTTTTTACTGGCTGACGCCAAACAATAAAGTCAACAAAGCTTCTCCTATTCTTTAAATTAACAATACACCAAACTTAGATGCAGCACCGTGAGTTTTGTTAGTATCATAATAAAGCTCCGATCTTCTATTATTGTGATTAGATAATCCATTTCCTTTTCCCTTCCCAATAGTTACTCATTATTTAACCTGCATTAAATACCGTTTTATCTAAGGCTTTTTGCTGGCTGCATTGCAATCTGCAACATCTCACCCGTTTTCACTGTATTTTCACGCGGCATAAATATTGCTCTTATATAACAAAGCGTTTACGAGTGAGAGCTATGATGAAAAACATTGCTATTGTTGCCCCTACCTTTCCGGTATTAAGCGAAACTTTCATACGTACTGAAGTTGAATCGATACAAGAAAGTGGCTATCAAGTCATGGTTTTTACTTTAAAAAAAAATAAAGAAAAAACGAAGACACGATATCCAGTCCATACCATTGGTGATCACTTTCACTTGCCTTTCCTTAAATCATTGACACCGAAGCGCATAAAGAATTGCTGGCAATTTATTAATGAACAACAGTCACTACCAAAGCGTTCGTTATTTTTCTATAGTTTGAAACTTGCAGCCCAACTCGTTGAACACAATATCCACCATGTTCATGCACACTTCTGCCAACATACAGCGGCGCATGCTATTGCTGCCGCTAAACTAGCAGGTATCACAGTGTCTTTTGTTGGACACGGACATGATGTGAATGAAACACCTTTTGATATTACGACTAAAATAAAACATGCAGATCTTGTTATTGCTGTATGCCAGTTTATGGCTGATAAATTTAACCAATATCATCACGGAAATATTAAGGTGCTGCATTGTGGAGTGAAAACATCTTTATTCACACCTCAACTTCGCCCAGCATCACCTTCCTTTAGATTCGTATTTGTTGGAAGGCTAATAGAATCAAAAGGACTCACCTACCTTATTTCTAGCCTTCAACCATTAATTAATAACTACCATTTTTCATTGGATATTATCGGCGACGGTGAACTGGCAGAATCACTACACGAGCAAGTTCAATCGCTTGGACTTTGCGCTCATATAAACTTTCTTGGTGCTAAGCCACACCATTGGATTACGCAAAACCTCCCCTACTATGACTGCTTAATTGCCCCGTTCTGTGTCGCTAAATCTGGCAGTGTTGATACTGGCCCACTCGTATTAAAAGAAGCCATGTCTGTAAGTGTTCCCGTTATTACCACTGACCTTCCTGGCTGCCAAGAAATTGTATCTGCAGGTACTGGCTATATTGTTGAACAAAACAATATTGAACAACTTACTCACGCTATTTCTGACTTTGTTTCGTTATCACCTAGCGAACGACTTACCATGGGGTTGAATACCCGTAAGGCTGTACTGGAAAACTTCGATGCGCATAAGCAAGCATTAACCCTGTGTCGGTGGATTGAAACTTTACCATCACCGTCATCTCAACCATTACTCTCAACATCGCACTATACCCCTGAATAATTAACTCATAACGGTATGGTTTCTAGGTATTTCTTTGGTGCGTAAATCGCTATTATTTACGCCTTCCGATGCTTGCCAAAGTTGCAGCGTTTCCCCATGTAATGTGTTGATTTTCTGGTGCTGAGCATCATCAAAATTAGTGGCTAACTGCAAGGCTAATATCACTAAAATCGCGAGTGGAAGCACCCATAATGGTGCCTCCTCGGTATGTTGGTTCATTGACATAGTCACTCCCGTTAAAATTGAACAGTGCGGGTATCGTCTTGCTGACTACGCAAAGTGACACGGCGATCAAAAAAGTCACCTTCAAAGTTTTGTTCTGCTTTTTCTGGGAACTGGTCACCCATTGCATCAATTTCAAACTGCTCGCTATCAACACCGCGCATTGTTAAGTAATCACGCACAGCGTCTACACGGCGCATGGAAAGATCCAAGTTTTTCTGGGTATCACCACGGCGATCCGCATAACCAGCCAATTGCCAGTTAACATCAGGGGCTTGTTTCATCAATTCAGCAATGTCGTCTAGTTGGCGTTGAAATTGTGGCTCAATATCAGCGGAGCCAGTACGGAAGTGCACGTTCATTTCTAATGCTAAATCAAGCTGGCGTTGGTTATCATTAGCTTGCTGCAAACGTGCCATTTCTATTTGGGCTTGGTTGTAACGTTGACTAACTTTTTCTAGTTCAGTATTACGAGCGGTTAATTCATTCACCTCTGCGTCTTGCGCTTTAATATAATCTTCCTGGCCAACAGTCGTACCAATGATGCCACCGAAAATAGCACCAATAACAGCACCTGCAGGGCCACCGACCAATACACCAACTGCGGCACCTGATCCCGCCCCAATCAATTGTTCTTGCTGGCCCACTTTGTATTCATCTTGCGTACCTTCTTGTTCAACGTTACTTGCAAGAGCGGCTGGTGAAATCATTGATGCTGCGAATGTTGCTGCAATAAGTGTTGAGATAAGCTGCTTTTTCATAATGATGTTCCTCATTCTTTCTTTATTAAGGTTGACGATGGCTAGCACGATTCATTGTCTGCACTAGGTTTTGGTCATCGTCGTTTCGATGAGGTAATTAAACCAAGAAGATCTGGCAATATTAGGGAGCAAAAAAGGCAATGTGCTGATCAAATGTGGCAAAAAAAAGGCAATCTGATTTCCCCCCTTTCTTCCCTAACTTTTTGTTGTATAGTCACTTCAACAAAGTCAGTTGAACAAACAAACTGAAGAACTACTAGCAGATACGATAATGAAAAATATTGCGATTGTTGAAGACGAAGCAGCTATAAGAGAAAACTACACAGATGTATTAAAGAAACACGGCTACATGGTACATGGCTATGACAACCGCCCTGATGCCCTGCGTGCTTTCGAACAAAAACTCCCTGATTTGGCCATTATTGATATTGGCCTTCAAGACGAAATAGACGGTGGATTTTCGTTATGCCAATCATTACGGGCAATGTCACCAACCGTACCTATTATTTTTCTGACCGCTCGCGATAGTGACTTTGACACTGTGTGTGGCTTAAGAATGGGCGCTGACGATTACCTAACAAAAGACACCAGCTTGCCACACTTGATTGCCCGTATAGCTGCGCTATTTCGTCGTAGCGACTTAATGGCAATGCCTACCGAACAAGACAGTTTAATGGAACGCGGGCACCTATCCATTGATAAGAATCGAATGCAAGTCTGCTGGAAACAACAAGCAATTGAGCTAACAGTGACTGAGTTTTGGATGGTGTATGCTCTCGCAAAACGTCCTGGCCATGTAAAGAGCCGCCAAGATTTAATGACAGAAGCACATGTTGTTGTCGATGACAGTACGATCACTTCGCATGTAAAACGCATTAGAAAGAAATTTGTACAAAGCGATACAGACTTTGATCGTATCGATACCGTTTATGGTATGGGTTATCGCTGGGGCGGCGAGTAAGCAAGAACAAAAGAAAGTAGTTGTAGGAAAGATTATGTTTAAATTTGCAGTGGGTCTTCGTACCAAGGTTATTCTTATTTCCAGTTTGCTATTGGCATTACCATGGCTTGGCTACAAGTATGTATGGGAAATGGAAAAGCTGCTACGCCAAGGCCAAGAACAAACCTTGATTGGCACCACCCGCGCTGTCGCCACTGCATTGAATGAGCGTCCAGCTCTTTTTAACGACCAAGCCAGTTTTTTAAGTAACGTTAAAAAAGGGCGTGACCTTTACGCTTATAGCCTGCACTCCCCCATCAAGCTGGATGGTAACCTCTCTGACTGGTCTGCATATCAGGGAAACATGACCCAATATGGCCGCGAATTTAGTCAATTTAGCCGCCGCCCATACTCTTCCGATAGTTTGAGCTTTCGTCATACCATAGGGAAGTATCAAGGGTACTTGTATGCCATGTTTGAAGTAAATGATCAGTTTCCTGTTTTGCGCCGCAAGAGTTCCCTACGCGTCGATCGCAATGATCACCTGATCGTGGCATTTACCTCACCGACTAACGAGTTTCACCGCTATGTGATTGCCGCCTATGAAGATGGCTGGGTTAATGCCTTTGAAGTAAAAAGGGATATCTCTGATCCCAATAACTTAACACCAGCTAACCATATACAGGGATATTGGCGTACCACAGACACGGGTTACAACATTGAATTAAGGTTGCCGCTGTCAGATCTTGGCAGCAAACTCGGCTTCACTTTTTATGATGTCAATAATCAATCCAACCGTATGATCGATGCCATCATAGGTACATCAAATACGTCACAAGCAAGCCGCTTAGGAACAGTGTTAATTCCCTCTCCTGAAATAGATAAGATCCTAAAAGGAATGGGACACACCAGCTCTCGTATTATGGTCATTGATCGCCACCAACGTGTATTGGCACAGAGCGGTGACATACAAGACTCTAACGGGGTGTGGTCAACGTCAGTCAAATATGACGACCGCGATACCTCATGGTGGGCACAATTTGAAGAAACTTATATACATCCGTTTTACTACAAATTTTTTATTTCAGAGCCCGAAGCTTTTTCAGACAATGCTCAAGACGCAGCTTGGTTGAAAGGTGTACCTGTCGCACAAGCATTACAAGGCCGCGGTTATTCACAATGGCGGATGTCTTCTGATGGCAAAGCGTTGATCCTTTCTGCTGCTTACCCAATATGGCTAGGTAACAACGTAATGGGAGCCGTAATTGCTGAAGAGTCGACGATTGGCATTCAAATGTTACGCAACCGCGCGTTAGAAAAGCTGTTCAATGTTTTCATTGCCATCATAGGAATAGGTACATTGACCCTATTCCTGTTTGCTTCCAATATATCATCGCGTATTCGACAATTACGTGATGAGGCTGAAATCGCCATTGATAGCCAAGGTCGTATTAAGCAAGATATGGTAGCAAGTGACGATCGCGATGAGATTGGAGATTTGTCTCGAAGCTTGAGTGCAATGGTCGGACGATTAGGCCAATATCACCATTATCTCGAGCATTTATCATCAAGACTTTCGCATGAACTCCGTACACCAGTTGCAGTGGTACGTTCGTCGCTAGAAAACTTATCAATGCACAATACTGATAAAGAATCACAGCGCTATATTGAGCGTGCGGAAGATGGCATTCATCGGCTGAGTACTATTTTATCGAGTATGACGGAAGCGACGCGTATTGAACAGAGTATCCAAGGCGCAGAAAAAGAAGTCTTTCCCTTGAATGAACTGGTTTCTGGATGTTTACAAGGCTATCAAATGGCTTACCCTAATCAAGCATTCACGATCAATGTGCCAGATAAGCCTCTGATGTTTGAAGGTGCACCCGACTATTTAGCACAACTGTTAGATAAGCTGATTGCCAATGCAGAAGAGTTCAGTCCGAATGATCAAGCCATCTGTGTGACATTAGTTAATGAGCCTCTTTCGGCATCACTCACCGTGAGCAATCATGGCCCATTACTGCCAGAAAACATGGAAAACCAATTGTTGAATTCAATGGTTTCAATTCGCGCGCAAGAGAAGAAAAACAAACCTCATTTAGGCTTAGGGTTATACATCGCGCGGCTTATCACTGACTATCACCATGGTGATATTCAAATTCAAAATAAAACAGATAACACGGGTGTAAAAGTGACGATTAAACTGCCTAAGGTCAATTCGCTACAAAATAGCTAAACGATAAAGCAACACTGTCATCACAATGGCAACAACGGCGATTAAGAGTTCAAAATGAGAATCATGCATTATTGTTTCTCCAAAAAAGGCGTTTGATGGATGTGACGTCAATCGCCTCACACCTTACTACCAAACAGTATAAATTCATCATATTTCGGAGATGCTAGATAAGACCTGAACGACTGTAAGGCTATCACTCTTTAATTGTAACTGTATCCAAAAAACGCCTGAAATGGCTTGAAACAATAGTGTTATTTCCCTTGTTGCCTCCCACTCATTTACTCCAAGCATTGATTAATAAAATGCATGAAGAACAATGCTTACTTTCAAGCGGCCATTACCAATCTTTAACACTGGATTGTCGAGTTATACCAAAAGAGAGTATTAACAGTGAAGCGACGCCCCCCTGCTCTTATCTTAGCTTTTACAATGATGATCACGGCATCGAGCCATGCTGGTTCACTCGATTCTGAGCACCATATAGATTTACCTTTTAATCAGTACAGTGCATTAAATTTATTGGCTAAATGGCAGGTTAGTTCAACAGAACTCCCCGCGTATGTGGAAACCAATAACGACAATTTGTTTGGTACTGACAATAACGAAAATAGCGTTCGTGACGATTACGAAAAGGCATTGCTCAATGCTTACCAAAAGCCCGAATATGTCGTAATGGGGTTACTCTCTACCTATGTGTGGCAACGTTTGTTACAACTGAACGTGAATACAAATACAGTCACAACAAACAAAGAAGCCATCGCCTTGTTAGTTAATAGCATGTCTATAAACCACTGCTATTACCTCTTACAGCAAGTTGATCAAGATTTGATGTCGCCAGTGCTCGTATACTTTAATACCCAACAACGATTAGATGCAAAGAAACAAGCAGAACACAAGCTGCTTACCCTTATCGGTAATCAGCAAAACAAAATAGAATTTCCATCTGAGCCTTGTTCAGTCTTTGCGAACTTGATCCATTCAGAACCCATTCAGCAATATATTGAAGTAAATAGCAGCATCTAATCATGTACCACCTATTGAGTAATGGTGCCACTGTCTATTTCTCAGTTTCTTGATACAGTGGAATATTATCGGCAGATGCGTGTTCTATATCGTCATCCTCCCCTTCAATTAGCAACTCTTTCTCCTTCTCAACTAGAGCTATGTACTCTTGCTCACATACAGATTGAGTGATCGCATCTGCACCAAAGGTATCGACACAGAGCTGGATATATTCTTGTTTTGATAATAAATATTCGGCCTTAACAAAAAAACCAGCTCCCGTTAAAGACACAACGAAACAACCTACTAAGCCACTTTTTATGATGTTAATTATCGAGTTAGCACCTTTACACATGACTCACACCTCATATCCGCAACCCATTCGCTAAAAGTTAAGCAAATAACTGAGAGGAAAGCTGACTAGAAGATGAGACGATGGTTAAAATAATACCCAGCACGTAACAGATACAAAAAAAGAGCACAATCATAGGATTGTACTCTCTCTAATTATTACCAACTTAGCTGCTTTATAAACTACCCATCTATCTACTCAATTTAGTGCGAGAGAATTCAATGTATTCTGGAAGGCTACGCACTTAAAATAGAGATTTAACCTTTACTCTAACGAGTAACATCAATGCTTAGTTTTGATTAGATTGGCAAGGCAGAATAGTTTTTAAAAAAACTATACCGCTATAATGACCAATCTAAATTTTGCAGCACTACACGGTAACCATCTACATCTTCAAATGTTTTACCCACGCCATTCCAATATGGGTTATTTGATTCCACAACATTAAAGCCAGCATCGATCATAGCACGACATGCACGCTCCCAATCTTGGCTACAAGCAACATAGAAAACCAAAAGGTTATCTGTTGTTGCCGCTCGGCCAACCGTTACACCACGTTGATGGGTAAACTCTAAGTGATAAGGGTGGTTTGCGTGACCTAGCACAACGCCATCAAATCCATCATGATCTTCAAACTGTTTGACCATTTCAAAACCTAAGGCTTTGCTGTACATCAACGCAATTTTCTTCAGATTATCGGTTGGGCGAACAACACGTAATGTTGCATCTCTAGGTATCATTTCTCATCGTCCTCTGACTTTAGTTTTTATGCTTTGGTGAAACTGGGGAAGTGACCAAAGTGGAAATATTACAGCCTCAATAAGCATTGCACTGTATATAATTCAACTGTGGCAATTGGGACCTATACCGTCAAGTCATTATTGCTAAAAACCTTGTTTTAAATCATAGCTTTGCTACTTGCGGCACATTTTTGGAAACAAACACAATGATTTTAGCAAACGCGCCTCTTAACTACTGTTTATAACAGTATCGCTAACCATATGATTATTAAATTAATTATACTGAATAAATTCCCCGGCATTCCTCTATTGATTAATTCACCTTAAAACCGCCACCTAAGTCCAATAAATCAAAAAGTTAGCAAGAATGAACAAGTAATAACGTCACTTTTTATTAAGCTCAGGGTATAATGCTGCGGAAAACATCTATCGATACAAGGTAAAAAAGACATAATGAGTAAGCTCTTCACCTTCTTAAAGGGTATGGCTATGGGCGCAGCCGATGTTGTCCCCGGCGTTTCTGGTGGTACGATTGCGTTTATTACAGGCATTTACGATACATTGCTTGAAAGCATACGTCGTATTAACCCTAGCCTTCTGAAAATATGGCGTGATAACGGCTTCAAAGCCGCATTTGAGCATATTAACGGTATCTTCTTAATCTTGTTGTTCGGCGGTATTCTTACCAGTATTTTCACATTAGCTCGCGTGATTACGTGGATGCTACACACTCATCCTATTCCACTGTGGTCATTCTTCTTTGGCTTAATCATTATTTCTGTGATTCATATGCTAAAGCAAATTGAAAGCTGGAAGTTAAGCCGCGTCGTGGCCTTATTTGCTGGTGCTATTTTTGCGTATGGTATTACGGTATTACACCCCTTACATATGGAACCAACCTCGCTAAATATTTTACTGGCTGGCTCTATCGCGATCTGTGCCATGATATTACCTGGTATTTCGGGTAGCTTCATTTTACTGCTACTCGGTATGTACACACCTATTTTAGCGGCGGCTAAATCCCTTGATATCGCAACACTCGCATTGTTTGCATCTGGTTGTGTTATTGGGCTATTAACGTTCTCCCACGTGCTTTCATGGGTTTTACGCAACTATCGTGATATTGCCCTGACTTTTTTAACTGGCTTGATGATTGGTACACTGAGTAAAATTTGGCCATGGAAAGAAACCCTAACATGGCGTACAAACTCAAGCGGTCAGCAAGTACCTTTATTAGAGCAAAACCTGTCACCATTTAACTTTGAACAAGTTACTGGCCAGCCATCACTTGTTATCTATGCGGTTATGGCGATGATTCTTGGATTTGGTTTAGTTTGGGGATTAGAGAAATTCGCTAGCGATAAATAATCCGATAAAAGCGCCTTTCATGGGCGCTTTATTCTTCCTCAGATACGCTACGTACTACTGCAATAAACGTGCGCTACAACTTTCCTCTCTTAAAAGAATCTCGCTTGCTCACATAAATCGACTTTTAAACTGTTGATTATAAAGTCAGATGTTAAACTTTACAAAGTCGTTACAATATAACAGCTTTTGCTTATGTCTTTATCATTATCATCAACATTTACTTCCGCAGCCAAAATTTTCATTTGCTTTACCATTGGCATTGCCAGCTATGAACTAATAAAAAGCCAATCAGACTCAAGATCAATAGATCCCAAATGTGCGCTTTCTAGCATTCACTGCACCATAGATGATGCAACTTTGTCACTTGCGAAAGACAAGGTAAATCCAATGGTAAGTAATACGTTATCTGTTGAGTGGAATAAACTACCCACAGAGGTTGATAGCTTAATGCTTTCACTTGAAGGTCATGAAATGATGATGGGGACATACAAGCTCTTACTTAAACGCTCTGCGGATAATACCTTTTCAGGCGATTTATTGCTGCCTGTATGCACCTCCGACGCCATGACATGGCTTGGCACTATAACGCCAATTAACGATACATCACATGCTTCGCCCCTGCCCATTTCAGTAAGGATGACCCAATGAAATTCCAATGGATTGTTTTAGCGTTAGCGCTTGGAGCTGGTTTATTAACACGCTACATCATGGATCAAAATGAAAGTAGCCCTTCAGAATCTATTGTGCAGTCACCAACAGAGCATATCGATTTAAAGGTACTGCACAGCGGCAAAGATACCATCGATTTATTTTCACCAACCGATCAACGCTTACGTATTGTTTATTTCGGTTACACGCATTGTCCCGATGTATGCCCGACCTCACTTGCGGTTTTATCTGCGGCTTTACAGTCACTGCCTCAAGATAATTTAACCCAGCTATGGCCTGTGTTTATTACCTTAGATCCCGAGCGCGATACTCCGGAGAAAAGTGCTGAGTACGCTGGATATTTTCACGCAACCATTACGGGCGTTTCGGGTTCAGATGCACAGATAAAAGCATTAGCAGAGAAATACGGTGTACTTTACATGCGAACAGAAATGAAAGATTCGGCGATGAAGTACTCGGTTGATCACAGCTCGTATTTTTACTTATTACAACCTGATGGCACCCTCATCGAAAAAGTGCCACATACGTTAAATAGCGCCATTTTAGTCGATGCTATTACACGCAACCTGCCCCAACAATTAGCAGCCAATTAGCTTAAATAAGGAAATATAATAATGAAACTGAAAGCGCTTGCTCTCTCTACACTCTTACTTGCATCAACAGCTGCTTCAGCAGATGTGATGGTTCACGATGCTTATGCGCGAGCCACGCCCCCCAATGCCGTTAACAGTGCTATCTTCATGCATTTAATGAATAAAGATGATTCAGCTCGCCAAGTCATTGATGCACAAAGTGATGCTGCTGATGTAGTTGAACTCCATAATCACATTATGGCAGATGGCATGATGCAAATGCGTAAAGTAGACAGTATCGACATCCCGGCAAATAGCATGGCAGAGTTAAAACCTGGTGGTATGCATATCATGCTGTTGGGATTAAAAAGCGATCTTCATGAAGGTGATAACGTTAAACTAACATTAAAATTTGCGAACGGTGAGACCAAAAACCTGTCAGTTCCAGTGAAAAAAGTCATGGCTGGCATGAAGAATGGGCATGATCATTCACCAAAAACAAAAACCCATTAAGCATTCCAAAACCAAGTAAACATCAACGATGGAGACAGATTTCTCGCGACTGAGAGCGCTATTTTTAAACAATTGGTTTTTTTAACGAGCATTTTTAGGAAGTTATGCCATAATCAATTTGCCGACTAAAACATTTTGTTACTCGGTTTGTAGTGGCAAACTAGGAGAATGTAAAAAAATGAATCGTTCATTACCTATCCTTGCTGGTATCATCTTAAGTGCAGCTCTTGTGGGTTGTTCTAGTTCTGATGAACCAGACGCAATGCAACAACTAACTAACAAAGTTGACATGTTATCTGACCAAGTTGGCGCGCTACAAAGCCAACAAGATCAAATGGCTGGTGCAGTAAACGACGCGAAAGCATCGTCTGATGCAGCTTACCAAGAAGCAATGCGTGCAAATCAACGTATTGATAACATGGCTAGCTCGTACACAAAATAAGCAATATAGTAATGAAAAAGTGGTGCCTCATGGCACCACTTTTTGTTTACTCTTTCACTGTTTCTATACCTCATCAATTCCTAATATTTCACTACAATCTCATTTATCACTACACATCTAACACTCGCTATTGAAGCCGTTAGTAGTTTGATGTCACTCTGTAGCTAGTCGCGAGTCAAAAAGTCATAAATTTAGTGGTAAGAAAAGTGTGTCGCAAGGCATGCTGGAGTGAGGTAATCACTAGGTAAGACTACCTAGTGATTCGATTGGAGTGTTTAATTCAGTGATTTGATTTCAACAGGGATACCCATTTGTAAATTCAATGCTGCATTCAAACGGGAATATGCTCTATCATCATTCGCAATCGTCAAAAGAAGATCTTCATCTGCTTTGACTTTCTTATCTTGCCCTAGCTGAGATTCCGTTTTCGATAAAGGTTGATGCACCTCAACATATAAAGATCCATCAGGCTCTTGTGTTTGCTTCAGCGCTTGATCGATAATCTGAACTTTAGTGCCTTTAGGGATTTGCGGGAATAACCATTCAATATCCCAAGGGTTCATTCGAATACATCCAGAACTCACACGCATTCCTATACCAAAGTCTTTATTGGTACCATGGATCAGATACTGACCGCTGCCATGCGCTAACCGCATTGCATAGTCACCTAATGGGTTTTCAGGGCCAGCTGGAACAACCGAAGGTAACTCTATATCACGCTTCTCACGATACTCTTTACGAATATTCGCGGTAGGTGTCCATGTCGGGTTCTTGGTTTTTTGGCTTATCTTGGTGGTCATTAACGGTGTTTCTCGCCCAACACGGCCAATACCAATTGGAAATACATGAACAACGTCCTGATCTTCAGGAAAGTAATACAGACGCAGTTCAGCAAGGTTAATAACCACACCTTCACGATCAACTTTAGGTAAAATAAGTTGCGTTGGAATCGCAAGTAACTTCCCGGGAGCCGGAAGAAAAGGATCGACCCCTTTATTTGCTTCCAGCAATGCTAAAAAGCCCACATTGTAACTATTGGCTATATCAGCAAGGCTATCGCCCTTCTCAACTTGATAGTACTCCATCGTACCAATCAAATTACTGCTATCTTCCGGTAATGGGTACTCAATTGCATTGGCAATTGATGATGCTAAGCATGTTAGCGATATAAGTAATGAGCGATACACTGCCGCGCCTCCTGCCATATCAATACCATAACTAACTTATGATCTTATAAGTATGGCAAATTCTCTATTGTTCGTTAATTGAGTTGCTCTCAGGAATAATACCGAGACGATTTATTCATTGTTATAACAGATCAAACTACACGTTTAAACTAATGTGGCTTTTATGCAGACAATAAAAAAGGTGGCCGAAGCCACCCTCTATTACACGCTGAGCCTATCCATCGCGAAAGTGCACACTATGCATATTGTGCAGTTAACAATTTCCACTCTTTACGCTGTGCTTCTAATCGAGATTTCATTTGTTCATATTGCTGAACAAATTCGAAGTTTTCGTAATGTTTGACTAAGCGAGCCTTTCTCAGTTCTAACATGCGCTTCTGGGCACTGTAGTAATCCGAAATTTTCAGCATCAAAGCTTCATATTCTTCTTCTAATCGCTCAAGACGGGCTTGATTATTTGGTGCATCCGCAAGTTTTGTCTGTAATGTTTTAAGTAACATCGTCGCACGAGCTTTCTCAATACGATCATCTGGGCATGTACGTAAGTTCTTAGCCATACCCAACAACGAACAACCTTTGATTAGCCATTTTGTCGGATCAAACTGCCACCAGCGAATGCCATTTCGGTAATCATTTTCAAAAATATGATGATAGTTATGATACCCCTCACCAAAGGTCAAGAATGCCAGGAATCCGTTATCGCGCGCAGTGTTTTTATCGGTATAAGGCTGAGAACCCCAAATGTGCGCTAACGAGTTAATGAAGAATGTCGTGTGGTGACTCAATACTAAACGTACAACACCAACCAATAATAAGGCCCCTAAAACATCACCATGAATAAGACCAAATAACAATGGGATACCAAAGTTAGTTAATAGTGCCAACCATGCGTAGTTACGATGCTGCCACATGACAATATTATCTTTTTGTAAATCGCGGCAATTTGAGTAATCGGTATAGCGTGAAGCCTGATATTCACGCAACATCCAGCCAATATGGCTGTAGAAAAAGCCACGTTTCGCCGAATAGGGATCTTTGTCATTATTATCAACATGGCGATGATGAACACGATGATCTGATGACCAATGGAGAATGCTGTTTTGCAGCGCAAAAGCACCGCCAATAGCAAAAATAACCTTTAAGAAGCGATTCGCTTCATACGCTTTATGTGACCACAAACGGTGGTAACCCGCAGTAATCGACAAGCCACAATAACTAAATGCGAGCAACAACATCAGGCATTGTGCCCAATCAAACCCAACGTAATACGCATATAACGGTGTGCCAATCACAGCAATGCCTAACGTTAAGCTAAAAATTGCTACGTTTAGCCAAATCACTGGCGGTTTATTCGTTTCCATCTGTATAACTCTCAACTCAGCGAACAAGTGTACGCTAGAATAATCACCGACAATTTGTAGGTCAATGACTATTTCCGTTTTATGTTAACAAATGTAAACGGAACGCAAACAATGTTAACTGAGGTGCAGTTCATCCTATTTAATTACGAAAATATACATTCATCACTGAGATAAATGCCCGCATTATGAAATCGTGCAAGTGGATTAGCATAATCTCTATGATCAGCCTGATAGTAAGAAGCTGGCATAGATTTCAATCCACCTTGTTGCTTAAGCTTTGCTTGCTCTTCACGGGTAATCACCACATAAAACAGCTTTTGTTCCAGCTCAGTTTGTAAGGCCGCTAGTGATAACCGATCGTCTCGTACCATTGCCTTCAATAGACCGATTAATACCGATGACGGTAAAAACCATTCTCGAACTAAGCGCTTTTGCTCAGTAATACCTTGCGCTTCTAATGAACGCGGTGCAACTTTGAAAATACCTTCCCAGTCAGTTTTATCGTTATTAGTGACTAGCCCATGTCGGTGACAGTAATAAGATTCAAAAAAAAGAGGTAAATAGTGAAAGCGTTCTGCATTCACTTCCATGTAGATGTGTTGTAACTCAAGATTCAGATGAAAGCTCTTCATCATATCGCCTATATAGTTGCTCATTAAAAAGCGGGCTAATACCAACAAAAAGAGCAGCCGAAGCTGCTCTTTTACTATTTTATACCAGCCATTAGGCTAATGTCTCGGCTGTTGCCTCCGAACCTTTTGCACTCATTCCTTGGTGCCTCCCAAGATGTAGCGCGTCAAGCTGCTTAATGTCGCGATACAACATAAAGGCCACCACACTACTCAAGGCAATGTTGGATAATGGTAATGCTAACCATACACCTTCGGCGCCAAACCAAATCGGCAATAAGAATAAAAATGGCAATTGAACAAGCATGTTACCAATTGTCACAAATAAGGATTTCGAACCTTTACCTACGGATTGATAATATGCAGCCGTCACAACTAAGAACCCATCAAGGAACATCGCAAATAAATGCAGTCGTAAACCGAGCACCGTATGATCGATCAGTTTGCTGTCTTCACTATTGAAAATACTGGCAAACTGATGCGGTGCAATATTAACCACAATAACAAATAGCACACCAACAACGACAGACACGACCATGCCCAGCGTTAACGCTTTCCGAATATTCGCTTGATTACCCGCGCCATGGTTGTAGCTGACTAAAGGTTGCATACCACCAGCAACACCTTCAGCCACTAAATAATATACCGTGACAATGTAACCTAATATTGCGTAGGCCCCCACCATAGTGACGTCACCGTACTTAATAAACTGGACGTTATGAAGGGCCACCATGAAGCTACCGTATGCGTACATGAAGAAACTTGATAAGCCAATCCATGCAATACCACGGCAATGAGTAATTGAAAACGACAGTGTCTTACGTGTTAAGCGCAAATCCGCTTTATCAGTAAAAAAGTACCCTAAACCAATTAAGGTCACTAAGCTCTGAGAGGTAGCCGTAGCAATCGCCGCGCCCATTAACTCCCACTGGAACCAAGCAATAAGTACATAGTCGAGTGCTATATTCGCTACCGCCCCCAGCACCATGAGCCCAGTTGCAAAGTTGGGACGACCATCGTTACGAAGCAAAAATGGTACTGCAATTGAACCAAAAGCAAAGATCACAGCAAACGCTAACACTGATATATATTGATGGCCTAGTTCAAGCACTTGACCGGTTGCTCCTTGCAGAACAAGTAGATCATGTCCAAAGGTGAATAAGGTTAATGAAGCAGCAATACTGGCAATCAACAAAAATATAAAGCCCGTTGACATAATGCGCTGTGCTTTTTCATGATCACCTTCGCCTTTGCTCACCGAACATAAGGCGCCAGTACCCACACCTATCATTAGGCCAACACCCAGCACGGTGCCAATAATAGGCCATGCGACGTTAATAGCTGCCAGCCCTTGCGCACCAACATATCTGCCGATGAAAATACCATCGACCACTTGATACAAGCCATTCACCAGCATCGCGGCTATGGTTGGTAATGTATAACGCCAGAACTGACGCGTAATAGACTCAGTCGGTTTAACCATCTGTTGCATATCTTGCATACTAACAAATCTCGTTCATTTTCATGTGAAAATGCAGGTAAAATTGACGTTATACCGTCAGCTTGGTAAACAACTTCGCAAGTAGCGATTCAAGTTGTTGATATTCTTGTGGTGATAATGCTACTGCTATTTCATCAGAGAAATTTGCGTAAATAGCGTCATCGTGGTCGAGTTCAACCTTGGCTGTATCTGTTAGCACAATATGGTTTACTCGTGCATCGTCGGGGCAAGCTAAACGGGCTATCAAACCACGCTTCTCAAGACGAACGATCATGGCACTTGCCGATGGTTTACTCACTTCTAATTTGGTTGCTATATCCGTCAAGCGCATCGGTTCATCTGCGTATTGGATAACTTTGAGATAATCGTATTCATTGAAGCTTAGTGAAATCTCATTTTTGTTTTCTTTGCAATGTAACCGCCATAACTTGGCGCTATAGCGTTCAATATGCTCTAACGATGTTTTTAGCTGCATGACGTCTCTTCCAATCAAATCATCGCCGAATAATAGTTAGTTAGTCTAACTAACTATTATTTATTGGTCAAAGTTTTAACGCGATCCTGTCACCTTTATACCTACAAGTTAACCTCCCACCCCCTTCCTTATTGGGCGAAAAGTGATCTTTATTACTCACTAAGTCGTTTTAATCACATTAAAAATCAAAAATAGTGAAAGAAAAATGCGATTAGTAAGGTCAATACTCCTAACTTCTAAATATTTGTAGTGAGACAGGGATGAAATTAATCAATAAGCCTCGATGGGCCATCAGTGAAAACGACGTCACCCCAGAGACCGTATACAAGCAACGCCGTGACATCCTCAAAAAGCTCGGGATTACGCTAGCTACTTTACCTGTCGCCAGCCAAGTGCAGGCTGGGATATTTGATATTTTTTCCGATAAAAAGGCCTCTTCACCCGCACCAGATAAACGCGTAATACTCAATGCCACTAAACCCCAGCAATATCAAACACCACTGTCTTTAACACCAGAAGATAAAGTATTGAAGTACAACAATTTCTATGAATTTGGCACAGATAAAGCTTCACCTGCTGAATTAGCGAGTAATTTCATTACCGACCCATGGAAAGTCGAGGTTGCCGGTCTAGTTAATTCGCCTATCACATTGGACTATGATGATTTATTTAAAAAATTCACATTAGAAGAGCGTATTTATCGCCTACGCTGCGTAGAAGCTTGGTCGATGAATGTCCCATGGATTGGTTTCCCACTCGCTGATCTGATCAAACTAGCTTCACCTAAAAGTGACGCTAAGTATGTCGCCTTCGAAACTTTATACGATCCAAAACAAATGCCAGGACAGGCCTCTCGCCGTCTAGGAGGAGGCATTGATTTCCCTTATGTAGAAGGGTTACGTTTAGACGAAGCGATGAACCCATTAACCTTGGTTGCCGTTGGTTTATATGGCAAAAATCTAGCACCTCAAAACGGTGCTCCACTCCGCCTTGTTGTGCCTTGGAAATATGGTTTCAAAAGCATCAAATCCATCGTCAAAATACACTTAACAGACGAACAGCCACCTACAACATGGAATCGATTGGCCGCAAGCGAATATGGTTTCTACGCCAATGTTAACCCTCAAGTTGATCATCCACGTTGGAGCCAAGCAAGTGAACGTTTCATTGGTGAAGGCAGTTTATTCAGTAGCCACAGACAACCCACGACCATGTTTAATGGTTACCAAGAAGAAGTGGCAAGTTTGTACAAAGGCATGGATTTAAGGAAAAACTACTAATGCGATTAACCCCCAATCATATTTTTTACCTCAAGGTAGCTATCCACACCGTCTCGCTCAGCTTTGTCGGGTTATTGATATGGTTAGTCATCACCGAAGGATTGGGGGCCGACCCCGTCCAAGGACTCAGCCACTTTACGGGTAAAGCAGCTCTTAATACCCTCATAATTACCATGCTAGTTTCACCTGTCGCTAAGCACTTCAAGCAAGCAGCAATAATGAAAGTGCGACGCGTTATTGGCTTATACAGCTTCTTTTGGGCTGGCCTTCATTTACTTGGCTATATCACGCTTGATCTTGGTTTTGATTGGGGTTTAATCGTCAGTGAAATTGTCAGCCGTCCGTACCTTGCTATAGGCGCTATCAGTTGGGTTATTTTGTTCTTACTCACACTGACATCGAATCAATACTTACAAAGACAACTGGGGAAACGATGGCAAACACTGCACAACACTGTGTATATAGCATTGGTACTCAGCCCCATTCATTATTATTGGTCAGTTAAGTCGGGCATTATCGAACCCGCTATCTATATAGGTATTTCGATTTTGCTACTGGCGCTTAGATGGAAAACATTCAAGCGTTGGCTGCCACAGGCATCGACACGAAAGAAAGTGGCGACAAACTAATAAACAAGAAGCATATAGAACCGCCATAATAATAGTGCTAATGGGGATAGCTTCACGCTTCTTGATGCGGAAACCAGCAAAAAGTCGCTCTCTAGACAATTCTTGTAAGACATCGTGGAATTTTCTGCTAGGATAATCAGATCTTAGCTGTATTTTCAGTTAACACTTTGTCTTTCATGTTGTTTTCGAGGTTCCACCTTGGTCAGTGATCTACTTACTGTCAGTATCCAGCAGTTTCAAGCTGACTGCCAACAATTATGCGAACAGCATTACCCGACGGTGCATAACCGTGGTATGCGCGAAAACCATTTAGGTAAAGCCCTTTGCCGCCGTATTATGACGACCTTGTCAAACTCTGATATCGCTGCAGAACTCAGTCAGATTGAAGACACCAATAACCTGCCTCAGCCTATTTTTAAGTTACAAACACATTCATTTACCATTTGGATCGTCGCACATCGTTTGTTAAGTGCCAATTTAGCCCGTCGCCAAGCCCTATTAACGGCGATAGACGGCGTGCTTGAGCAACAAAACCCAGACCAAGAAAATCATTTATTGGTTGTTGCTGATCATTGGTTTGATCGCAGTAAAGCAAGTAAAGAAATTCCAGCTTGGTGGTTAGGACAGCTTCCTACGGCGCTAGATAACTATGTTCAAGATGGCATTCGTTTATTAGACAGTTCTACAAGTCTGAAAAGCACCTTACAAGCAAGCTATGCGGTGGATGATGCTCATCTACAAGTACACCACCCGCTCCATCGCACCAATGGCCACGCCATACTCCATAAGTATATTGTGCTAACAGGCCATTTTCGTATAAATGCCTCTTAACCGCGGTAAATACGAGACGCAAACGTTTCGCCATGCAAAAAATGCTGCTAAATTCACCAAACAAATCCCTCTGACGCCATCAAAACTAGAGCTACATCACATATAGTACGCAAATTATTAATAACTGATTTGCAAGCTTTTAGATGTCAGTATCATCTGCGCATCATCCGTGACTGTGGTATTCATCATGTTCAAGAAAACACTATTAGCTCTTTCTTTTGCAGCGGCTTCGCTGGCAAGTACGTCAACTTTCGCCGCTGAAAATGTTGATCTTCTAATTCAAAATGCAACGGTTCTGACAATGAACCAAGAGCGACAAATTTTTGATAATGGTTTAGTTGCGATTAAAGACAATAAGATTGTCGCAGTGACAGACGGCAGCGATATTAAAGAATACCAAGCCAAACGTACGATCAATGCCGATGGTGACATCGTGATGCCGGGGTTAATCAACACCCATACTCACGTTTCAATGACGGTTTTTCGATCGTTAGCCGATGATGTGCCAGATCGCCTACACCGCTATATTTTCCCTTTAGAAAAAGAATTAGTCTCTCGTGAAATGGTACGTATTGGCGCACGCCTTGGTAACATTGAAATGCTAAAAGGTGGTGTCACCACCTATGCTGATATGTACTATTTTGAAGATGAAGTTGCGAAAACTGTTGATGAAATTGGCATGCGCGCAGTACTCGGTGAATCAGTGATCAAATTCCCTGTAGCCGATGCAGCAAACGCAGAAGAAGGTATCAAATACGCGGTAAACTTTATTGAAGAATACAAAGATCACCCACGTATTACCCCTGCATTTGCACCGCATGCACCGTACACCAACACCACAGAAGTTCTACAAAAGATCACTAAACTATCCCTTGAACACGATGTGCCTGTAATGATTCACCTTGCAGAATCAGATCGTGAAAATGAAGTTATCGCCAAACGCAGTAACGGAAAAACCCCGATTGAGTACATGGCCGATATTGGCGCCCTAACGCACAAATTAGTCGGCGCGCATGTGATTAATGCATCCGACAGTGATTTAGATCTGTTGAAGAAACACGATGTCGGTGTTGCACATAACATGAGTGCTAACATCAAGTCAGCTAAAGGTGTCGCACCTGTCATCAAAATGCTAGAAAAAGACATTCGTGTTGGTCTAGGCACTGATGGTCCAATGTCTGGAAACACTTTAAGTACTATCGATGAATTCAACCAAGTGGCAAAAGTGCACAAGTTGATTAACCACGACCGCGCAGCAATGCCACCGCAACAAGTTATCGAAATGGCGACCATTGGCGCAGCACGTGCGCTTCATATGGAAGACACTATTGGCTCACTTGAAGACGGTAAACTGGCTGATATCATTATTATTGATACCAAAGCGCCAAACATGGTGCCTATGTACAACCCTTATTCTGCTTTGGTTTATTCTGCTTACGCGATGAATGTGAAACACACCATCGTAGACGGTAAAATCCTAATGCAAGATCGTTCTATGACAACGATTGATGAGAATGAAGTGCGTAATGAAGCACAAGCATTCGCTGATAAGGTTCGTAAAACCGTTATCGCAAGTGGTGAGACAGTTCAATAACGTGCTAATACAGTAGGCGACTCATTCGCTTAAAAAAAAGGCCGCATACTCATGCGGCCTTTTTTTATTCAGGCGACCCGACAAGAGCCTCCTGACATCACTTTGTAATTAGGCTTTTTCTGGTGTCTTCACATTAAAGAGCAACGAAAAGATCACAGGGACAACAATTAGTGTTAGTACGGTTGCAAATCCAAGGCCTGCCATTATGGTAATGGCCAGTGAATCAAAGAATGCATCAAATACCAATGGGATCATCCCAAGCACCGTTGTTATTGCCGCCATACTCACCGGGCGTACACGGCTAATAGCACTATCCAAAATGGCGTTGTACGGTTCTTTACCTTGATCTAATTCAAGGTTAATTTGATCCAATAACACGATACCGTTCTTCAAAATCATCCCGCTCAGACTCAGTAAACCCAGCAATGCCGTAAAACTAAACGGTGTATTCGTGGCGAGTAAGCCAATAGACACACCAATAATAGATAATGGCACTGTCGCCCAAATCACGAGCGGCTTCTTAAAAGAGTTGAATAGCAACATCGTAATAATAAACATCAGCAAGTAGCCCATTGGCATAGAGCCCATCATACCTTCTTGCGCATCTTTCGATGATTCATATTCCCCTCCCCACTGAATGCTGTAACCCACAGGGAGTACTAAGGCATCAACTTTTGGCTGAACACGTGCAAATAACGTAGCGGCTGTATCATCACCTAGTACATTGTGATCAGCTAAAACAGTTAAGGTACGCTTACGGTCTCTTCGCTGAATAAGTGGCTCTGACCATGCTAAATCAACGTTATCGATCACTTGCTCTATAGGCACATAAGATTGCTGTACAGGGCTCCATAACTTCAAGTTTTTCAAGGTGTCGTAATCAACACGTTCAACTTCGGGCAGACGTGCGATAACTGGCAGCATGTGCGTACCATCGCGCACAACACCTATGGTGTTACCGCCATAGGCCATTTGTAACGTATTCGATAGTTCTTCTTTTGAAATACCTAAACGACGAGCTTTCGATTCATTAAACTGTGGCACCAATTCTTTCGTACGTTCGCGCCAATCGTGGCGTACATTGCGTGATTCAGGGTCTTGCAGCAAAATATCTTCTACTTGTACTGCGATATCACGTAGTACTTGAGGATCTGGGCCAATGATCCGAGCTTCAATTTTAGACGCTGGTGAAGGTCCAAATTCCATCAATTTGAACTGGAAGGTTGGTTGATCAAACTCAGTAGACAGTGACGCATCAAGCTTATTCAACAAGTCGAACATATTGTCACGACTGGTTGTTCTTACTTGAAGCTGCGCATAAGCTTCATAACTTTTCTCTGGTTGATAGGTCAACGAAAAGCGCTGCATGCCTTGTCCAACAGATGTTGTTACAAACTCAACGTTATCTTGGCTACGAATGTAACTTTCAACGCTGTCTGTCTGCTTAATTGTTTCCCGAATATCCGTCCCTTCAGGCATCCACATATCAACATAGAACATAGGTGTGTTTGATGGTGGAAAGAACGACTGCTTCACATGACCAAAGCCAATTACAGCTCCAACTAATAAAGCAACCATGCTGGCCATCGTCAACCATCGAAAACGCAACGCAAATTTTAATGTAGCTGCAAACACAATGAACAATACGCCTTTATAAGGGTCTTCTTCCTCTTGATTTCCCTCTGTACCTTCAGAGCGTACGGGCTCATCTTTAAGCAATAAATCCGCTAAAAATGGTGTTAATGTTAAAGCGGTAATCCAGCTTAAAAATAATGAATAACACAGAACACAGAACAGCGATCCCATAAATTCACCACTCGCATCTTCCGATAAACCAATTGGTGCGAAAGCGGTAATGGCAATCACGGTAGCCCCAAGTAAAGGCCACTGGGTTTGTTTAACAATATCAGTTGCTGCTTGAATTTTGCTTCGGCCTTTTTTCATGCCTACCAAGATACCTTCAACCACCACTATCGCGTTATCCACCAACATACCGAGAGCAATAATCAATGCTCCAAGCGATATCCGATGCAGTTCAATATTATTAAGGTTCATCATGATGAATGTGCCAAATACCGTTAGTAAAAGCACCAAACCAATAATCAAACCACTGCGTAGCCCCATAGCAAACAGTAAAACAACAATCACAATCGCGACGGCTTGCCCAAGGCTGATAAGAAAGTCTTTCACTGACTTATCAACTTCTTGCGCTTGGTTATAAAAGTAGTTCAGATCAATACCTGCAGGTTTAAAGCTTTCTAGCTCTGACAACCGTGCGTCTACTTTTTTACCGACTTCAACTACGTTCACGCCTTCAGAAAAAGAGATACCAAGGTTAATGGCTTGCTCACCATTGTAAGTAACCACATTACTTGGCTTTTCCTGGACACCGCGCGTAATGGTCGCCACATCTTTTAGGTGGATCAAGTTACCCGTATCACGCCCATGAATAACAAGGTTTTCTAATTCTTCAACGCTATTCATATTGCCATTTGGACGAATCGCCAATGTTTGACCATTGATCATCATCTCACCCGACGCGATAACACTGTTTTGCTGGTTAAGTAAGCCACCAATAGTATTCATGTCTAGGTTAAGTGCAGCCATGCGATCGAGTGATATTTCAACAAAGATTTGTTCTTGTTGATCGCCCGTAATGCTCACCTTTCCGACACCGTCAACTAGCTCCAATTCACGCGTTAAATAATCAGCATACTGCTTTAATTCTACGTAAGAATAGCCTTTGCCCGTCATCATGATCATGACGCCAAATACATCACCAAAATCATCGATAATCTGCACCGATTGAACGCCTGTAGGCAATATTGGCCTAAGATCATTCACTTTCCGGCGCATTTCATCCCAAATTTGCGGCAGTTCGTCAGGACCATAGATCATGTCCATGCTGACCATAATTTGGCTCATACCAGCAGACGACGTTGAAGTCACCTTATCAATATAAGGCAGCTGTCTAACTGCTTTTTCTAAGGGGTAAGTCAGCTCCTCTTCCACTTCCGTTGATGTAGCCCCCGGATAAGTGGCAATAATCATTGCGTCTTTCAGTGTGAAAGCCGGATCTTCCAAACGCCCTAAATCTAAAAATGAAGTCACACCACCAACAGACAGAATGACGATGAATAGCCAACTGATCACTTTATTTTTGATTGAATACTCGGCAATACTCACCGTTTTGTCTCCACAGCTAATGATATTAAATTCAGATCTATGTTTAATGCATCGCTAAGTGCGAAACGCTCTGAACTCTGATACGTCTGCATCGCATTATCTGGCGATACATTAATTTCGATACCTGGCACTTGTTCACCAATAAATTGCCACACGAGAAACTGTCCCAGCGCACTAATTAACCACACACTTACGACGGTAACTAGAATCACAAAGCTCCATCTCAGTAATATGCGCGGATGCCTGAAAACAGCCATTTTCACTGCGCAGATCCCATGATTGCAGTACGAGGTTGAACGGTTGAGGTCGGCATACCGTCACGTAATTTACGTAAGCTTGAAGTAATCAATACATCGCCAAATTCAACGCCACTACTTGCAATGACACCTTGATTGTTAACTTGCTCAACACCCACTTCAACTTTATGTGCAAGCCCATCACGCTGCTTCCAAACAAAAAACTGGCCTTTACGGTTACCAGCTTGCAGAGCAATCATCGGAAGTTGATACCCTTGTAAGGTACTTAACCCCGCCTCTGCCATGTTAACGCGCAGTGCAACACTGGTACCCGGTAAAATAGCGGGGGTTTGTTGCGACATTTCAAACCACACTCTGTATGTCTGTGTCTGTGGTTCTAGCTCACTGTTGTGCTTAAAATAGCGTACAGGGAAAGCATGTTTATCCGATCCAAATTGCGCCATTGGTTGATAAGCGGTATTGTTTTCCGCTGGATTAATCATGGCAATGACATTGTCTGATACCGGAATATTGATATAGACCTTATTGTTTTGATAAAGACTAAGCACCGCTTCACCAGGCGAAACAGCTTCAAATGATTCTTTCGTTGTTGATGAAACCATTCCATCAAATGGTGCAGTTAAGCGGGTGTAATTAAGACGCGCATTAGCAGAATCTAATGCCACTTTCGTTAAGCGTTGATTTGCGTTTAATTCATCAAACTCCGCCTTCGAAATCATTTTTTTTGAAAACAGCTCCCGACCACGCTCCAACTGCTTCGATGCTAAGGCGTATTGCACGCTCGCATCACGTTGCTTCTGTTCAAATTTACTTGCATCTAATTCAGCAAGTAACTGACCTTTTTTGACGGTATGGCCTGTATTCACTAATACACTTTTAAGCTCACCTTCAACACGAAATGATAAAGGTGTATTTTCAGCCGCTTCCACCTGACCGTTAAAAATGCGGTACTGACTTTCAACAGGATCCGACACGGTTAATGTTGATACAGCTAATGCTTTTTGTTCAGCGACGACAGGCGGTTCCTGACAGCCTTGCAAGAAAAGCATAGACAGAGCAATAAATGACATTTTCTTCAGCATGTTAAATTCCACCTTCACGAGTCCATTCGCGTACTTGCTGGCCTGAATACAGATCTTTCGCACCAGCAATAACAATCACCGCACCTTGTGGTAAACCGTCGGTGACACTACCGTTTTCATCCAAATCCACTTCAAGCGCGTCAATAACCGAAGTCGCAGGGTTAAATTGCCAAACCGTTCCAGTGCTTTCTCGTTTTTCGATCCAAGCGCCGTCAGGTAAAGTAAATGTTGATGCTGATTTAGGCTTAGCGAAGTGAACCTTCCCAGCCATGCCCGACAATACATTTAAATCATCTGGCCGATGAATCGTCACTTTTGCGCTATAGGTATTGGTGTCCAAATCAGGTTGAGTTGAAAGTTCTTTCAGCTCGGCATGAATAGGCACATTTGGAAAGTTATCCATCACCACCCAAACTGGCGCGACTTGTATTGCTTTCAACCCCGCTTTCTCGACGAAAGTTACCGGAAGATTAAAAGCGACATCTAGGCTATCCACATTTTGAATATTCAATATCGTCTGATTAGCGCCAACAAACTGATGTTGATTAACAAGACGAAGGGAAACAACACCATCGAATGGGGCTGTAATTAGCGTATTTTCTAAATCTGTTTTCGCTTGTTCTATATTTGTTGTTGCTGTTTTATAACTCGTTTCGTTACGGTCAAATTGATCTGTGCTGATAAGTTTTTTGGCATAAAGTTGCTTGGCACGTTCAAACTGACTTTTCGCTAATTCGTATTCAGCAAACTTTGCATCGAACGCAAGGCGATAATCTTTATCGTCGAGAACAGCCAATACTTGGCCTTTACCCACTTTTTGACCAACGTTAACCATCAGACTCTGCACTTCACCAGAAACTTGAAATGACAACTGAGCACGTTGCTCTGCTTCCGCTAGGCCTGGGAACTCACTGCTTTCTTGTGCTGCATTCACAGGCACTTCAAAAAGCTTCACTGACTTAATCACATCTTTTGTTGGTTCTGAATTTGCCTGATTACACCCCACTAAAACACTACTTAACAACGTAATAGCGGCTAATTTAGCAAACGAAGTTATAAAAGGCTGATGCTGTATCACGTGCATTTCTCTCTTTAATATATGCTGTCCACACGTGCAGTATAGGTTGATCTAACTTAAGATCAAGTATATTTCACAGGTGGACAATAAAGATTTTCTGTGAGCACAAGGGTGACTAGCAAACAATTTTCTGGTAAAAAAGATGTGGGAAATTAAATAGATATGATGATGACAGAAAGAAAACAAGGCCGTCGCAGCGCTCAGGCCGCCGAAGAAACCAAGCTGCTGATTATGAAAACTGCCGCAAAAATGTTTTGTGAACAGGGATATGAGCGCGTTTCACTACGAAATATTAGTGAACGTGCGGGCGTATCTCACAGCCTGATCCGTCACCACTTCGGTAGTAAAGAAAAGATTTGGCATAACATTAGCGACTGCTTACACGTCTACTTCCTGTCATACATGTATAAACTGCAAGAAAGTATTCCCTCGGATTTACCCAGCAATATCATCTTGTACCGTTTCATCACCATGTTATTGGCGCAACAATTGGTGCATCAGCAACCTATTCAACTTATCACCGATGGCGTCCGACAAGGTGATGAACTGATGGATTACTTTTTTGATAGCAAAGGTGATCTTGAAGATTTCGTGAGCCAACTTGTTGATACTTTCCACGAAGATTTCCCTGAATCATCAATTAACGTGTGGGAAATGAAGTGGCAAATGATGATATTTGCCAGCGGTGCGGTAAACCTCAAGCCGTTCTTAATTGAAACTTGGAAACATGATGACGCGAGTTACTCTCAATGCTTGCTCAATCACTGGGAGTTATTTAACCGCAATATGGCAATGCGCTTAAATGTCACAGAAGAAGAAATGCTACACCCAGAAAAATTAGAAGATATTTTGATCGAACTCCCCTGCGAATGGGGCTGTGAGAACCAAGAATAATTTAATAATAGCAGCAATGGGCAGCATTCAGATTCAAAAAACGGCAGTGCTAACCAGCACTGCCG
>NZ_NOIF01000031.1 GCF_002265265.1 Photobacterium sanguinicancri | reverse complement strand
CTATGAGAATATCCGATTTAAGTATTAGAAAAAAAATGTTTGCCGTTTTCGCTAGCATCTCTGCTGCGATTGTTTTCCTAATCTTTTTTATTGTTAACCAACTCGATCATGTGAATGATTCTCTGGTCGAGTTTGCCGAAACCACAGTACCCAGTGTTGTTTTAGTTAAAAACACACAAAATGAAGTAATAACACTGCGTAAAGATCAGTTCTCTCTTCTACCTAACATAGAGCACCCACAACTAATTAATTGGATTCAAGGTATTATCGACTCAGAAAAACGCATTAATGCTTACCTAGATGAGTATGAAAAAGGCCTGTGGGATGACAACGATAAACAAACCTTTGCACAAGTAAACCAAGCTTGGCAGCAGTACCTAAATCAATCGAAAGAGTATATTCCTGCATTAAAACGACGTGACCTCGATCAAGCCAATCAAATCGTTCTCTCTAGCTTAAGCAGCTTTCAAAAATTACAAACTGCTTTATCTGATCTTGAAGAACTGAACCAGTCTTATATGACCGCAGATAAAGCCACGAGTAACCAGATGGTAGAAGACACTCGCTTGTATGCATTTGCGGGTGTAATTTTACTACTCGGTTTCATGGTCGTAATGGGATCGCTGTTAAGCCGTCAAGTATGTAGTCCGCTTGAACTTGTGATGGAGTTAGCTCATAAGATTTCTTCTGGCGATTTAACGCACCGTATTGCACGAGACAAAATTGGCAATGACGAAATGGGGCAACTTGCAGATAGTTTTCAACAAATGCAGGATAAATTGTTGGCCCTAATAGAGCAAATTTCAAGCACAGCAACTCAACTAAGTGCGTCGATTGAAGAAGTTAGCGCTATTTCCGAGCAAACCTCACAAGGCATGAATGAGCAGCAAAACCAGCTTAACTTGATCGCTACGGCAATGAATCAAATGCAAGCAACGGTAAATGATGTCGCAAACAATACAGAAGAGGCCTCTCAGTCTGCCAACAATGCAACCTCAGATGCGGAAGAAGGACGAGTCGTGGTGCAATTAAGCATCGAAAACATTCAAAAGGCACAAAGTGTCATCCAACAAACAGGTGAAATGGTTGAACAGCTAGAACAAGATAGCTCTAACATTAGTATGGTTGTGGATGTCATCCAAAGCATTGCAGAGCAGACGAATTTACTTGCATTGAATGCAGCGATTGAAGCTGCGCGCGCAGGTGAGCAAGGACGTGGATTTGCAGTGGTTGCCGATGAGGTAAGAACCTTGGCTGGGCGAACTCAATCTTCAACGGAAGAGATCGTCTCAATTATCGATAAACTCCAGTCTCGTTCAAAAACGGCAGTACAGGGAACAAGCAATAGCTGTGAGTTAATCCTTCGCTGCGTAGAGCAAACAGAGCAGACAGGAAATACCATAGATCAAATTAGTGCTTCAATTAATGACATGGCAGCCATGAGCATTCAAATTGCAAGTGCTTGCAGTGAGCAAAGCTCTGTATCCGAAGAATTACAGCGTAATGTTGAACATATCAACCAATTCTCTGGTGAAGTTGCGGCAGGTTCATCCCAAACAGCTCAGGCCTGTATGCAACTTAGTCAACTGGCCGTTAATATGCAGGATGTAATTAGACAATTTAAGATTGTTTAGTCCATAACCTGAACATAGTAATAACGTTGAGGCTGTATTTTTACTCTCAATATCATTAAACGCCCACCTTCACGCTTGAAGGTGGGCGACTAACAACCAGCTACAAGGCAGAAAACACGTCTCGATACCATGTTTGCTGATAACTGGTTCTCGCCTCTTTATATTGAATGTCGCCATCTTGTATAACCACGGATACCTGACCAGACTCCGCAGTACTTAGCCACGGAATACCTCGAACTTGATATCGTTCTTTCACTGAAATAGCAGGTAATTGCCAAGGGTTGTAACGGCTAACAGACACTAACGCGAGTTTAGGCGTCATTCTATTTAGCCAAGTCACACTTGATGACGTACGACTTCCATGATGAGGGACAAAAAACACATCAGGTGATAGTTTTGGCTGCTCTCGGGCTATCAAAAGTTCAGATATGGCATCAATATCTCCTGTTAATAACACCTCGGTTTCTTGATGGCCCTCCCTACTCGCTAAAAGCTTATCACTTATCGTAATAACACAAGAATGTGGATTGGCCGCACGTTTAACCCGCTTCGGTGGCCAAATGACGGTGAATGTGAGTGATTGCCATTCCCATGTTTCACCTTTTATACAGGGTAAATACCCTAGACGATAATCACTGCTCCTTTTCCAGTTAGGCGCATACCGCACACTTAAATAACTTGCGCCACCTGCATGATCACTATCAGCGTGGCTTAGTATTAAGCCGTCGAGTGTGTAAATACCTTTATCTTTCAATACTGGTTCAACAACCGATACAGCAATACTGCCTTGTCGCCATCGGTTACCCGTGTCATACAAAACAGCACGTCCATTGCGGGTAATGAGTACAGATAAGCCATGCCCGACATCTAACATGTCAACATGCCACTGCCGATCAGTTGATGCACCTAATGATTGTTCTGCTCTGTTCTCTATTGTCGTTTCCATACGGGTAAATAAAAACTTCTGTATTATCGGGGCATATTGCTGCCACTGCCAACAGCAGAACCCCAATACGATACTAAAGTAGAGCGCGGGAAAATGATGAAAAGGTAACAGTCGTAAACCAACGACAAATACAGCAATAAGCACCACAACAGGTAGCCATAGCTGAGAAAATTCAAGCCACGCTCCGACTGAAAGCTGCCCGAGCCATACCACAGGCCATAGGCTCCAATCAGCTAACTGCCAGAATATAGTGGCTAAACTTGGAATTTTGATGACCAGCAAGGCAGCAAAAATTAAAGGAACAGTGAGCAGACTCACCAAGGGTAAGACAATAAAATTAATAACAGGGGCTAACGCGGAAAATCCCCCGAAAAAAGACCACTGCAAAGGCAACATTAATATCAGCAAATACAGCTGTAAAAACAGCAACTGTTTTGAGCGTTGATACATTAGCGAGAATGTGATGATTGCCGTGCTCATGAATAATGAAATTCGACGATTAGCTGAAGGATGAGGGCCGATACCAACACCTGAAGCAACATTTGAATCGTCTTCTTGTTGTTGGTTAGCACTGTTCTTTTGAGGCACTGATTGCTGGCTCGACCGTAAAACTAACAGCACAAACACAGCAAAAAACGAGAACCAAAAACCCATGGTATAACTAGCTAATGGATCTATTGCTAAGCACAGCGCAAATGTCAGTAATAAAATAAACCATGCAGGTGACACCACTAAGTATCTTATAAATAACATGACTAAACTGGCCATTAGCAACGCACGCTGTGTTGGGACACTAAACCCCGCTAACCATGCGTAACATAATGCTAAAAGCAAACCTATCCACATAGGAAGCCAAGTAAAATATGTTACCTCAGGGAGTATGCCCCGTAAGCGAAGCCCAACCCACCAACCAAGACCAACAGCCAAACCGATATGTAGACCAGAAATCGCCATTAAATGAGCAAGCCCACTATCACGTAGCCACAACCAATCGTCAGCGGTTAACGCATCTTTCACACCAAAGCTGAGCGCAAGCAATAATCCGTGCCTTGGCAAGGCAATCACTTGGTCAACGACAGTATCAAATAATAATTGCCGCACGGAAATTGAGCCTTGCTGATGTAAAAAACCTGACGTTGTAGGTGGTGCCGTAACAGGCAATATTTCGACAAGATTACCTCGGCCATGAAAGCCATGTCCAACGTACCATTTTTCGGCATCATACCCGGCCTGATTCACTCGACCATACGGTCGGCGCAGAACAACTTGTAACGTCAGCAACTCCCCTTGCTTCAGGGTATTTGCTTCATTCCAATAAATACGAACCTTCATTTCCCTAATGGATGTTTCCGACGGTACTTTCCATTTCTTGATAATGAAATCAAAGTTATCAGACGGAATATTCACATTTTGTATGCTATCAACTATGCCAACTATGGTAATATTCGCTCCCATCGGAGGGATCTGTATCACTGTATTGATATAATTATTGGTTGAAATATAGACAAACGAGCCACCAGCAAGGAGCCATATCAATACATTTGCCAAGGCATAGTGGCATAAATAGTAGCGTAAGAATAAAGCGACACCCCCACCAAGCAGGGTAATAATGAGCACATCTTGATCTGCTAGCACATAAGGCCAGTAGTGAAGAGACAATAATCCGATAGAAAAACCAATAGCTGCTTGGATAACCATTTTAGTTACTTGATTAGTATGAAATAAAGATGCCTAAACAACTTATTAAACGTTTCTTACCAAGCCATGACGTCATCAAGCGCCAAAAGGCTTTGAAAATTTTCGGCAACACCCTCTATAACCCGAACTTATGGTGCTTAAACCGCCGTTCTGCTTCGGGCGCCTTCGCTGTTGGCCTTTTTATGGCTTTTGTTCCCCTACCCAGCCAAATGATCATGGCTGCAGGTTTAGCTGTTTGTTTCGGCGTTAATTTACCGCTTTCTGTTGCCTTAGTATGGATAAGCAACCCTATTACCATGCCTGTGCTTTTTTATGGCGCATATAAGATTGGGGCATGGTTGATGCATACGCCACATCAAGCTTTCCACTTTGAACTGTCGTGGGATTTCTTACTGCATCAAATGAGCCAAATTGGACCGCCATTCTTACTTGGCTGTCTTATTTGCAGCGTAGCTTGTGGCCTTATTGGTTACTTCGGTATTCAAGGCCTATGGCGTTATTCAGTCGTAAGAAGCTGGAATAAACGCCGCTTTAGAAAACCGTTTAGCAAAGGGTTATAACGCCTAAAAAGTTATAACCATCAAAAAAACCTCGTTACCAATCAACTCAATGGGTAACGAGGTTTTTTAATATCAAAATTATGTCGAACAGGCTCTTAATACTAAATAAAGCTTATGTAGATGCGAGTAGCAACTAAGATAGTTTTACTAACAAATCACTGTATTTGCATCATTGTGTTATCGACCCATAACAATGTTCAGTGCTACAGCGAGTGCTACTACGACTAAGTACACTGAATAAAAAAAGCAGCCAGATTGGCTGCTTTCCCGTTATACCTAATCATCCGGTCGCTAAAAAATCATTTAGCACTCAGTACTTGCGCTGGGTGCAGTGCACTCGCACGACGAGCAGGGTACCAAGTCGCGAGTAAACTCAGAATAACCGCAGTAATCGTCACGAGGGCAACATCTTGCATTGCCAATTCTGTGGGTAAAAAGTCGACAAAGTAGATATCACCAGATAGAAACTGGTGACCGATGAGCTGCTCTACGCCTTTGATCAAAGACGTCAGATTCAATGCGACAAAGCACCCTATTGCCGAGCCAACCAAGCTGCCTAACACCCCAGAGAGTACGCCATGCCAAATGAAGATGGACTTAATTAAACCGTCGCTGGCACCCATGGTACGAAGAATTGCAATATCTGGTGATCGATCTTTTACTGACATCATCAGTGTCGACACAATGTTAAAACACGCCACACCAATCACTAACACCATGACTAAGTACATGATGGTACGAACCATCTGAATATCACGGTATAAATAGCCGTATTTTTGGGTCCAACTTTTCAGATACACATAGACAGGTAAGGTATAACCGACCTCACGTACAATAGGCATGGCTTCGAGTACATTATCAACTTGAAGTGAAACGCCAGTCACACCGTCACCCATCGCTAAATAGGACTGCGCATCCGCTAACGGTACCAAGGCTAAGTTATGGTCTATTTGACCACCCAATGCTAATAAACCCGATACTTGTAGGCGAACGCGATGCGGTGCTCGTAACTTCAACGCAGGATCTGGATTTGGAATCATCGCCGTGATCCAATCACCGACTTTAATACCCAGCTTATCCGCAACACCTTGTCCAAGGATCACTTGCTTACTGCCTGCTTTAAATCGCTGCCACGCACCATTTTGGATGAATTGCGGGATCGCGCTGACTTTCTCTTCTTGAGTAGGATCAACACCTCGTACTTCAACCGCCTTCAGGTTTGTGCCTTTTTCTAGCAACGCCGTAAACAGAATATACGGTGCCGCGCCCGTTACACGAGGGTGCTGTTCTGCTTTTTCAATCACAGGCTGCCAGTCGGTAAATGGAGGATTCACCGCTTGTAATTCACCATGAGGGATCACTGATAGTACGCGATTTTGTAATTCACGTTCAAAACCGTTCATTGCAGATAAACCAATAATGATCACTGCAACACCTATCGCAATCCCCAACGTAGACGACATCGAAATAAACGACACCATCTTATTTCGTTGTTTGGCACGGCTGAATCGGCTACCTATATACAGGGACAAAGGTCGAAACATTAGGCCACCTCAACCTGTACCAACTCACCATCTTGCATGTGCATACAGCGATCAAGTTTTGCCGCTAATTCTTTATCATGCGTCACGACTAAAAATGCTGTGCCAAAATCTTTATTCAAACGACGCATTAAATCGTAAATATCCAATGCCGTTTTATGGTCTAAATTACCTGTTGGCTCATCAGCTAAGACTAACGACGGCTTATTCACTAATGCACGAGCAATAGCCACACGCTGGCGTTCACCACCACTAAGCTCTGACGGACGGTGTTCTATCCGATGGCTTAAACCAACCATCGCCAACAGTTCTTCTGCTCGGGATTTGGCTTCATTAATGGCGACGCCACCAATAAGCAGAGGCATTGCCACATTTTCTAATGCACTAAAATCAGAGAGCAAATGGTGAAATTGATACACAAAACCAATCTCTTGGTTACGCAATTTCGCTTGTTTATTGGTACTCATTGCGCCAAGGTTGTTCCCGTTGAAAAAAACCTCGCCCGCTGTTGGTTCATCCAAAGCCCCTAGTAAATGCAACAACGTACTTTTACCTGAACCTGATGATCCAACAATACCGACAAGTTCACCGCTTTCAATACTAAAGCCAACACCTTTCAGTACCTCGGTTTCCATTTGAGCTTCGCGATAAACTTTACGCAAACCATGACAAACTAATAACGAATTACTCATAACGAAGTGCCTCAGCAGGACGAACAGTAGCTGCACGATAAGAAGGAAAAACAGTGGCTAATAGGCTTAATGCTATAGCACCTAAAATAACAAACAAAATTTGAAGCGGTGAAATAACAACAGGCAGTGAACCACCAACAGTAATCAACTGTACGCCAAATACCGTCATAACAGTATTGAGGTTAATAGCCAATAATACCCCGAGTAATCCACCCGCTAAGGCACCAATAACACCACTACTCGCCCCTTGAACAATGAACACCATCAAAACTTGAAAATTAGTCATACCCTGGGTTTTCAAAATGGCGACTTCGGCTTGTTTCTCCATCACCACCATGATCAACGCAGAAATAATATTAAACGCAGCAACACCAATAATTAGCCCTAACATCAAGCCCATCATGTTTTTTTCCATTTTAACAGCTTGGAAAAGTTCGCCACGTTGTTCACGCCAATCAGACCATGCCCAGCCATCTGGTAACGACATATTAGCCAGTTCAGTCACCGCAAACGGATCATCTAAGAATAAACGCCAGCCAGAAATTTCATCTCTTTTCAAACGTAACAACTTACCAGCGTCATGTATGTTCACCACGATCAGCTGTTTGTCTACATCAGATCCAGTATCAAACAAGCCAGATACAGTAAAGTTTCGCTGACTTGGAATACGTCCTAATGGTGTGTATTGGCTAGCACTGGTGACCATCAAGCGCACTTTATCACCCACCTGGACACCCAGTTGTACCGCCAATGCTTGGCCAAGCACCACACGATAGCTACCCGATGTAAGGTCAGAAAGGTTGCCCAATGTCATTTGTTGCGCGATAGGTTCAAGTTCAGATGGGTCAACCCCCATTAACATACCCGCAGATAATGACTGGGCACTTTGCAAAATAGCTTCACCACGAACAACTGGCGTAACTTGTGTGGTATGCGGTAATTCAGACAGCCATGCTGGCGCTTGGTCTGCTAACAAGGTGATATTTGCTGGTTCACTAATCACAGCTTGAGGCATGACCCCTAAAATACGCTGCTTGAGCTGTTGCTCAAAACCATTCATCACCGACAATACCGTCACTAAAGAAAGCACACCTATCGTGATACCTGCGGTCGACATATAAGAGACAAAGCGACTAAATCGGTCGCCAGAACGGCCACGCAAATAACGTAACCCTATAAAAAGTGAGACGGGATGAAACATAAACTCGCTCAAAAACCATCAATAAATAACTGCCTGCAAGCATAACCCTTGCCGTGAGTGATTACCAACCGCCTAAGTAAAAGTAATGAAAAAACAACAGCTAAATATAGACAAATAATGAGCAGTTAAACCGCTTCACTTGCTCGATTGGCAAAGGTGCGTGATAATCCTTAAATTGAATTAAAAAACAGAGTACCCGATGATTCAGGATGAATATTTTTCAGTCCATGCAGGGCTGACTATTAATGTAGAGCCACTTGACGAGAACACTGCATGCCCTGATGAAGAGGCCTTTCGTTTAGAAATTCCCCCGCTATTTCGTGTTGCTAGTGAATGCAGCGAACTAGAAGAAAGTACAGAGCGTCTATTGTCTAATTTTGGCAGCGACGATAGCAAAGCGTTAATTGGCTACCTTGGTGCTCAAAATACCAAGATCAATCTATTGCTCTCCTATGTTCTTTCCCAACAAGATGATCCGGCCATTCGTTTTACAACCCGAACTTTTGGTGCCAGCCGACTGAGCTTTCTTTCGCCAACACCGCTGGCCACTGGTTGTACTGTCCGCATGAAACTGTTTTTAACCGATCCACCAGCCGCTATCTATTGTTATGCCGACGTTATTGATTGCCAGCCATACAGCAATCAAACTGGCGATGCCAAAGGCAACAGCGGCGATAAAAACAACTACGAAGTGCACCTGTGCTATAGCCAGCTACTTGAAAACGATCGTGATTTATTAATCCGAGCGGCTTTGCATGTTCAACAAAAATTGCTGCGCGAACGCGCACAACAACGTTCAAATAGTTAATTAGAGCCCCATGAAAACAGAATCTATTCTTGCTATACCTCATCCACAGAAAGCGGGTGACAAACGATTCGTAGGCAACCTTTCTGGGGCGGCACTTGCCCTTTCTATTGCTGAGCTTGCCAATGAACATCAAGGCCCACTGCTGGTTGTTGTCGCTGATTCACAATCAGCATTACGTCTTCAACCTGAAGTAAGCCAATTTACCGCGCACGACGTTACCGTTTTCCCCGACTGGGAAACTTTACCGTATGATAATTTCTCACCGCACCAAGATATTATCTCTGACCGACTCGCTTGCTTATACAAGTTACCGACCCAAAGTTCTGGGGTATTACTCATCCCAGTCAGCACGCTGCTGCAACGCTTAACGCCACAATCGTTTTTACATCAGCATGCGCTATTAGTGAGTAACGGTGATCGGTTGTCGCTTGAGAAGCTCCGTATTCAACTTGAAGCGTCGGGTTATCGTCATGTTGATCAAGTGATGGAACACGGCGAGTATGCCAGCCGCGGTTCTCTTGTTGATTTATATCCTATGGGCAGTAACCACCCATACCGCATTGACTTTTTTGATGATGAAGTCGATTCAATTCGCCAGTTTGATCCTGAAAACCAGCGTTCAACCGGTGAAATCAACGAAATCCATTTATTACCTGCTCATGAGTTCCCTACCGATGAAATCGCAGTAGAAAACTTTCGTATGCGCTGGCGTGAACGTTTTGATGCACGCCGCGAACCAGAGTCTATCTACCAGCAAGTCAGCAAGCGGACATGGCCTGCGGGTATTGAATACTGGCAACCACTGTTCTTTGAGCAAACAGAAACGCTATTTGATTACCTACCACAAAGCAGTTTGTTAGTGACTGTGGGCGAGCTGGAATCACCTGTCGATCAGTTTTTAGCTGATGCGGCATACCGTTACGATCAACGTCGCGTCGATCCGCTGCGCCCATTGCTGCCACCAGCAGAATTATGGCTAGGCAAAGACGAAATGTTTGCTGGCTTTAAACCGTTACCACAAGTACGTCTTCGCCATGAAGCTGAATCGGATAAAGCAGGCCGATATAACCCAGCCCTAGAAGCTGTGCCTGAGTTAATGATTAACCAGCAGCTAAAAGAACCTTTCGCTGAATTACGCCGCTTTATTGAAGGGTTCAGCGGTAAAGTGATTTTTTCAGTTGCCTCTGAAGGCCGTCGAGAAGCCTTACTCGATTTGCTTGCGCGCATCAAACTTCGCCCAATGGTATGTCAAAACCTCACCGAAGCACTGCAAGCGCCAAGTGAATACACGCTGGTTATTGGTGCCGCTGAGAATGGTTTTATCTTGTCAGATGCCAATATCGCGTTCATTTGTGAAAGTGATTTATTGGGTGAGCGCGTTATCCAGCGCCGTCGACGTGAAGAAAAGAAAACTATAAATGCCGATACCCTTATCCGTAACCTGGCTGAATTAAAAATCGACCAACCCGTGGTGCACATCGATCACGGTATTGGCCGCTTTAAAGGGCTACAAACGCTTGAAGCCGGCGGATTAAAGACAGAATACGTTACCCTAGAATATCAAGGTGGCGCGAAGCTCTATGTGCCTGTCGCCTCTTTACATTTAATCGGTCGTTACTCAGGTGGCGCTGAAGATACAGCACCACTGCACAAATTAGGTGGTGAAGCCTGGACCAAAGCACGCAAACGTGCAGCAGAAAAAGTCCGAGATGTGGCTGCGGAATTACTTGATGTTTACGCTAAACGAGAGCTAAAACCTGGCCATAAATTTATCCTAAACCGCGAAGGTTATGCTGATTTCAGTGCGGGGTTCCCATTTGAAGAAACCCATGACCAAGCGCTTGCCATTAATGCCGTACTGTCTGACATGTGCCAAGCAAAAGCGATGGATCGCCTAGTCTGTGGTGACGTTGGTTTTGGTAAAACGGAAGTCGCAATGCGAGCCGCGTTTGTCTCTATCGATAACAACAAACAAGTCAGTGTCTTAGTGCCAACGACGCTGCTTGCCCAGCAACACTTTGAAAACTTCCGAGACCGTTTTGCAAACACCCCAGTGCGGGTTGAAGTACTTTCGCGTTTTAAAACGCCAAAAGAACAAAAGCAAATTATGGCAGACGTAGAGGCTGGCAAAGTTGATATCCTGATCGGCACTCATAAACTCCTAAATGCTTCAATTAAATATCATGACCTTGGTTTATTAGTCGTCGACGAAGAACACCGTTTTGGTGTTCGTCAAAAAGAGAAAATTAAGTCACTACGTGCCGATGTCGATATCTTAACCCTTACGGCAACGCCTATTCCGCGTACGCTGAATATGGCGATGAGTGGCATGCGTGATTTATCCATTATAGCTACCCCACCAGCACGTCGCCTCGCCATCAAAACATTCGTGCGTGAGCGTGATGATTTAGTGGTACGTGAGGCAATTCTACGTGAGATTATGCGTGGTGGTCAGACATACTTCCTGCATAACGAAGTAGACAGCATCGAAAAAACGGTCGAAGAACTGACCAAGCTCGTGCCAGAAGCGCGTATTACATTTGCTCACGGTCAGATGCCTGAGCGAGAGCTTGAACGTATCATGAGTGACTTCTATCACCAGCGTTTCAATGTATTAGTCTGTACGACCATTATTGAGACTGGTATTGATGTGCCGACCGCAAACACCATCATCATGAACCGCGCAGATAACCTTGGTTTGGCTCAGCTACACCAACTGCGTGGCCGTGTTGGTCGCTCGCACCACCAAGCTTATGCATATTTGCTAACGCCGCATCCTAAACGCATGACCAAAGATGCAGTCAAACGTTTAGAAGCGATTGCCTCATTAGAAGATCTTGGCGCTGGCTTTACCCTTGCAACCCACGATTTAGAAATTCGTGGTGCAGGTGAGCTATTGGGCGATGATCAAAGTGGTCAAATCCAATCTGTTGGCTTTACCCTCTTCATGGAAATGCTAGAACAGGCTGTTGATGCATTAAAAGAAGGCAAAGAACCATCGCTCGATGATTTGTTGAAACAACAAACTGAAGTGGAACTACGCATACCCGCTCTGATCCCTGACGATTTCATCGCAGATATCAATACTCGCCTATCGCTATACAAACGTATTGCGAGTGCGAATGATGAAAATGCGATCAATGAAATGAAAGTTGAGCTAATAGATCGCTTCGGCCTACTACCCGAAGCTACAACGAACCTGTTAGCATTAAACAAAATCAAACTGAAAGCTGCAGGTATTGGCATTAAGCGTATTGAAGCAGGTGAAAAAGGTGCGTATCTTGAATTCAATCCAGATGCCAGCATCAACCCAACCTTCCTTGTTGGCTTGTTACAATCACAGCCGCAGAAATACCGAATGGAAGGGCCAACGAAGCTGAAGTTAGCTATACCGCTAAATAATGCGAAAGACCGCGTCAAGTTTGTTGACGATGTCTTAACACAGTTTGCTGAAAACCGCTTATAATTGAATGCACTAACGTGCGGAGTATTACCTTGAAAAAGTTTATCTATTTACTGCTTTTAGTAGTAAGTTGGCCAAGTTTTGCAGCACGACAATTTGATATTGAAGTCATTTTGTTTAAGCGCAACATTAATCCAGAGCAAGTCAATGAATCATGGCCTGATGCCCAAAAGCCCATTGATTTACGTGGCACCATTGCTTTTAGTGATACCGAACATCTTGCAGCGAAAGGCGTACGCGTTTTACCACCAAGCCAATACCAATTAAATAATGAATACGCCAAGCTAAAAAACCATGCTGGATTCACGCCTCTTGCTCATATTGCATGGCGTCAGGGTGATAAAAGTAGAGGTGCTGCACCTCGTATTCACCTAACCGCAGGCAAAGATTTCTCAGACCGTTACTTTGAGGATGGTAGCTCACGCGACGCTGTGACAGCACAAGCCAATCAAGACTTCAGCACAACAACGCCAAGCGAAGAAGGTGGTATTGTCGTCACAACTGACAATGGTACAGCCAATACAGGCATCAATAACATTAACGAGTCTGCTATCAAAAACTCACTGTTTGAACTTGACGGCAAGTTACAAGTCTATGTTCAACACTACTTGTTCGTTGAAGCCGATTTAGACTTACGTGAACCAGGTCGTCGTGAAGTCATTGTAGGTACTGAACCGCTTGAAATTGATACATTAGGGAACGAAGGGAACGTGCAAGTTGGCCACCTTCAAGAAGTGAAAAAGCGGGTTGAAGTAGAAGAGTTCCTGAAAGACTTCCGCTTTAAGCAAACACGTCGAATGAAGAGCAGCGAAACCCACTACTTGGATCACCCACTAATGGGTATGATTATTCAAGTACGTCGTGTCGGTGCTTAATTTTTTGAAACCTCGCTTTAGCGAGGTTTTTTCTATTCAAACGTATTAAATACCAATGAATTTAGACTATATCTACAACACTCCACGTCTTACTCTACGCCCTTATAAAAGTGTCGATTTGCTTCCTCACTTAGAAGCGGTGCATGAATCGTTACCAGAACTAACGCCTTGGTTAGAATGGTGTGGTGATAGCTACAATCAGCACGATGCAAATGAGTGGATTATTACTAGTCGAGTAAATTGGCGCTCGGATGTGTGCTATGAGCTCGCAATTTTTGACCGATGTAGTGACACTTTTGTCGGCAGTATTTCACTCTACGATGTATTGGCTAACTCCAATTCGGCAAATGTCGGTTATTGGATCCGTTCAAGCCATCACCGAAAAGGCATTGCCTCTGAAGCGCTGTATGTCATCTGCCGCTTAGCCTTCATTACGCTCGGATTAACCCGTCTTGATATTGTCACCCACCCCGATAACATTGCGAGCCAACGTACCGCGTTAACTTTTGGTGCAAAATTTGAAGGCTTACTGCGTAACAAAATAATGATGTATGGTGATCCCATTGATGCCAACCTTTATTCCATCATTCCGAGTGATACAAAGCTGTTGGATGAAGCTTTCTAAAGCTGCCAATTATCTTGATTAACTACGCAGGATATTGTGCAGGAAAATCACTGAGAACTCGGCATTGATTGCAGCTAGCTATTTGTTCTACCTGAAAAATCTATAACGCAATTCTTAGTCATTTAAACCAGCAAGAATGTTTGGATAATTGATGGGATTGGTATAACTTAAACCACGTATTATAATTTCAACTCAAACACTTAAAGGACAGCCTGTGTTCAAGATTATCGTAACCATTGCCATTATTGGCTTCGTGATTTTTTTCATGTATCGCTCTCAAAGCAACAAAAAAGCAGCTACTGAAAATATCCAAGCAGGTGAAACCTTTCTGGCTGAGAACAAACAAAATGAGGGTGTGAATGTCACAGCTTCAGGTCTGCAATACCAAGTGCTTCAAGCAGGCACTGGCAGCGCTCATCCAAAAGCATCAGATAAAGTGACTGTGCACTACCATGGTACTTTATTAGATGGTTCTGTATTCGATAGTTCAGTAGATCGCGGTCAACCAATTGATTTTGGTCTAAACCAAGTAATCGCAGGTTGGACTGAAGGTGTACAGCTAATGGTAGAGGGCGAGAAAACCCGCTTCTTTATTCCTGCTAATCTTGCTTATGGCAACCGTGCAATTGGTAGCATTCCACCTGGTTCAGTGCTGATTTTTGATGTTGAGCTCATCAAAATCAACTAATCGCTTAACAATGCCCTAACACGCAGACGTAAAAAAACCGCCATTATCACATTGGCGGTTTTTTATTATCTGGTTTATTCAGGCTAACTTAGTGAAGTTTCAGGTTCGGACGAAGTACGCGGTTAATTCGCCCTACCAGCATCATCAACCCCGTCTTAATCACACCATGCAAAGCAACCTGATGCATGCGGTATAGTGAAATATACACAACACGTGCAATACGACCTTCAACCATCATCGAGCCTTTCGTTAGGTTACCCATCAGGCTACCTACCGTCGAGAAACGGCTTAAAGAAACAAGTGAGCCATGATCACTGTATACGTATGGTTTTTGCTCACGGTCAGTGATTTTCGCAACAATGTTAGAAAAACAACGACTTGCCATTTGGTGTGCCGCTTGTGCTCGAGGTGGTACAAAACTACCATCCGCTTGAACACAAGACGCTAAATCACCAATCGCGTAAATGTCATCATCACGCGTAGTTTGCAGTGTTGGTTTAACAACTAGTTGGTTAATGCGGTTAGTTTCAAGACCTGCGATGTCTTTCATGAAATCAGGCGCTTTAATACCAGCAGCCCAAACCATAATTTGTGCAGGAATGTGTTCACCGTCTTTCGTTGTTAGACCAGACTCATCGGCTTTCGTTACCATTGTAGCAGTGCGAACATTCACACCAAGCTTGGTTAGCTCACTGTGCGCTGCTGATGAAATACGTGGCGGTAAAGCAGGAAGAATACGCTCACCCGCTTCAACCAAATTCACGTTTAAGCGTGAGCTGTCTAGACCACCAAAACCATAGTTTTGCAGCTCTTTCACAGCATTGTGTAGCTCAGCAGAAAGTTCTACACCCGTCGCACCTGCACCAACAATTGCGATATCAACGGTTTTCTGCTCTTTATTAGCGTGAAGCTTCAAGAACTGATCGTTCATTTCTGTACGGAAACGGTGTGCTTGCTCTGGGCTATCAAGGAAAATACAGTTATCACGTACACCTTGAGTGTTGAAATCGTTAGACGTTGAGCCGATCGCCATAACAAGGATGTCATACGCAAGCTCACGCTCAGGCATTAACAATTCACCTTGTTTATTGTGTAATTCAGATAGCGTAATCGTTTTAGCTTCACGATTAATTTCTTGCAAACTACCCATTTGGAAATCGAAGTGATGATTTTTAGCATGGGCGCGATAGCTTAATGCATCCACACCTGCGTCCATCGAACCTGTTGCTACTTCGTGTAGAAGAGGCTTCCATAAATGACTTGCTTTACGATCAACAAGCGTGACTTCTGCACGACCTTTGCGACCTAATGTACGACCTAGTTTTGTAGCAAGCTCAAGCCCACCGGCACCACCGCCAACAACGATAATTCGCGTCACGATTACTTCCTCTTTGATTTATCGAATTCTTGTCTTGAATAGCTCGACTTAGTTCTGTGGCTGACAACAGTAAACACTAAGACAAACTGACCATGAAACCTCACGATTTCAGAGGGCAAATAGATAGAAGGACCGATTTATAATCAGTCCTTCAAAGGCGTAGGAGGCTTAGATTGTTTCTTTAAACGCTTTTATAGTTTGTAGATGCTGAGATAATTTTTGGAATTTATGAGTTTGTTTCTCATCCCAGATGATTTTGTAGTAATCACCTAGAGCATCACTTGTGTGACGATTATCTAATATTTCGTCTTGAGTTGAAAGTATGCATAAACAATTCCCTGCATTTTTTTCTCTAAATTCGGAAACACATTTAGTTGCTATGTCTAAATACTCTTCAGGTCGGTCAATTCTTCCTTCCATGTTAACTTCAGGATGTAAATTCGGGTTAAAAATGACCTGTTTAATACCGCATAAAAAACCAATCCTCTCAGACCAGAACCCACCCAAACCAACCCCACAAATAACAGGGTTTTTATCGCTCGATTCTTCAATCAGTTTGTGCACTTCTTTTAGTAGGTGCTGCATATCGTGTTTAGGATGGCGCGTACTGTAGTTAACAAACCGTACATCGGGATCGATAAACTGTAGTTGTAAAACCTTTTCGTGGTTACCTGGGCTTGTTGAATCAAAGCCATGCAGATAAATGATCATCCTTTTCTCCCTCGGTTTATATATCTTGCAAAATTAATCTAACACGTTTCTTGAGGTTTAAAAGTCTATTGTCGGAATTTGTATGCAAAACCGAGGAATACTCCACAGTTCTTTGCCCCTCCGCAAGCCATCATATTAGTAAGGTTAACACTACCTCATATGCTTTTCGCTACCCCAAAACAGGCGTTGTTGCGATGAAAAGGCGGCAAAGCATATCTTAATATTTAAACGTTTTGACCAATAGCATAGGTTATTTTCTCAGGGCTATTCATGAATAAGCTTTGCCATATCCTTACGCAGATCAGTCAACAACCCCTGTAAGTGTTCACGCTGGTTATCGCTCAGGCTATGATTAAGTCGGCGCATAACATCAAAACGGCGATTCAAATAGAAAATGAGTTCTTTTTCTACTTTAGGGTTTTCAAAGGCCAAAAGCTGGTGAACCGTTATCTTGAGTTGCTGTTGAAATTGCGTTGAACGCTGTTGAGACATCAAGGCTTTCCAATCTGTTAAAAAATGCTGTCTGACAGAAAAGAATGTGGGCTCCATCTCGACTTGATAGCCTGCAAGCTCTGTTAGTAGCCCTCTTTGCTTAGTGGTTAGCGAGCCTAACCAATCTTTCGCTTTTGCTTGAAGATCCAAACTTCGCTTTTTTATTTTTTGTTCAGTCGTGAGCTTCACACGCTCTTGCCGTACTTTCTCTATATCATCTTCAATTTTTTTATTAAATTGGTTTCGCTGGGAAGCATTAAGCGATCTCAACATAGCTGAAAATGTCGGAATAAAAATAGTCGCCGATTCTTGCCCCACCGCTGTAAATTTGAAGTGATAGCTTTTTATCTGCTGGAAAGTCAGTGGTTTTTCAAGATCCGCTTGAAGTTCTGAAATTAAACGGTGGATCTTAGGAAGCTCTTTTGCGCGATGTTGTTCAAGTGCCAAATCAAGATTAGTTTCAAACGCGCGTTCTTGCGCAGAGTTTAAGCTGACATAATCCGAAACATAATATGGGATCCAGAAATTAAGCGTATTGTAACCAAGACGAAGCACGCACCCTGTTGTAAAAAGGACAGCGAGAATCACACTTGCTCGTAGCAGGTAAGAACAGCAGAAGGTATACCGCCAAGATTTAGCAGTATCTGTATTATGAAACAATGATGATAAAAGCAATTTCAATACTAACCTCACTAATCCTTGGAGTCAGTCTATGTTTGTGACACTAAATTAATACGAATGTAATGCCTTTAACGATCAATATAGACCGTTACCACGAGTTGAAATTACATTCCTTGTAATTCCACTGAGCTAGATTGCTTATATTTCAATCAAAGCAATTGATTTAATAGACGCTTACCTTGATCACGATAATTCTGATCTTGCCAAACTTGCGCTCCGGCAAAATACCATAGCATTGCAAGATAATCGCACCAAGGTTGCCACGCAATTACAGCATTTTGCCAACACTCAATGTTGTGCTCATTACGTGCTCGACAATATGCATTCACCGCGGCTTCACGCTCATAATCATTGGCTTGAATTGTCATCGCCAGATCCAACGCGGGGTCACCTGCTGCCGAATACTCCCAATCAATTACTGCATCCGTCTGGTCTTCACAACGAATAACGTTGTAATAACCTAAATCAAAGTGACAGCAAGTCAGCGGAAAGGCATAAGGCTGCGCGGTTTGCTGAAAGCGATTAAAAACCGACTCAAGCTCAGCATGCTTGTCATCAGGCAATATTGCGCGCCAGTACAAAGCCGCTTTTTCGTGTACGTCTAAAGTGTGAACAGGCGCTACGCATTGATGAATACGTGCTTGAAGAGACATCATCGTATCAAGATCACATGGGGTGTGATGCACCTCGCCAGCGAGCCACTCAACAAGTAAGCCATCATCGACAAGTAATAATACATTGGGTGAAAATGGCTTTTCCTGTAGTTGAAGAAGTACTTGAGACTCATGCAAGCGCGAAACAGCAAACGCATCAGATGCCTTAGCAACAGGCCGCCATACGGCAGAAAATGAATCAAAGTCGACTCGCCAACAACGATTACTTAGCCCCCCCAGCAAAGGGGCTGCATTAATAATAGGCTGACCAATCTGATGTTCAATCATGGTTTTTATCGCCGTATTAAAAACCAATGTATCTACCTTTGTTGCCATTTTCTTAATTCTGCCTATTTAAATTTATACCCACTAAACCACGGCTTTAAGCACGCGCTAATAAATCAAAACCTTGACGTAATTGCTCACTTTTTAGGATTCGACCATGCCCTAACCCTTCAGTTGCAATCAAGGTAACATGAGACAATTCTCCTGCCAGCTCGGATTCTGAGAAGGATGCAAATTTATCAGCTTTATCATGCACAATAACCGTGCGAGCTTTCGTCAGCTGAAGACGCTGCAATGGATTAATACTTTCAAGTTCGTATTGATAACTCACCGCAATTTCATCAATCACTTCTTGGAAAAGCTTCATTGAAAAGCCTGATCGCTCAACCGTTGTCATAAGATTTTCAGCATAATTGAGTACAGGGGCAACCAATAACACAGGTTTACTCTCTAAGCATAGGTGTCGACTCTCAAGTACCATTGCGCCTCCCATACTATGCGCAACAATTCCAGCAATGGCATCTTGCTGTTCTAAAACACCATCTAAAGCAGCGACAAACCCAGGCAAATGCCCAAACTGACCTTCACTCTCACCATGAGCCGGGTTATCAAATGCCAATGCGGTATAGCCAGCCTGCGCAATATATTCCATCAATGGGAAAAATTGACTGGATGAGCCAGACCAACCATGGCCTAGCACCCACGTAGGACCACTTCCTAAGCGGTAAGTCATGATCTTACCCTCTGATGTCTCAATCGACTGGCGCACAAGCCCTTCTGGTTCAATGATGACTTTTTTAGACCGCACAGGCGTCAGCAATAGCTTTTTGGCAAATTGCTTTGCATGTGCAGGAGCAATACGATGATGCAAACGTGATGCAACATTAATGAACCCACGGCGTAAATTCACGCCACCAGTTTGCTTAAAGTAAATTTTGCTACTCATCCTAACCTTCTCCATCAAGCCTCGACGTTATATTGAAACCAAAAATAGAACGACCGTGCTTTTTATTATTAAAATTTAAGGCATAAACGCATAACATCACTGTGCTGCAATTTATACCCTGATAGTTATGGCTGTCGCCACTCGTTAAATAAACTGTCGATCCCAGTCCAAAAACGCTGATGATCATCGGTTTCTAATGCTAATGATTGAAATAAGTGGCTACTCAAATAGATACCATATAAACGGTAAACTTCTTGCCAGCTATCAATACTTGCACAAAACTCTCCACTCGCTTTCCCTTTCTCTAGTTGGTGTACCAAATAATCCAACCAACGACGCGTCATTCCTTGTAAAGCAGCCTGTAAAGCGCAATCAGCCTCACCAGCTTTATCTTTCCATGCATCGATAAACATACAACTACCTTGGAATGAACGATTCCAAGCAAGCCAATGTTTAAACAATAGACGTAGCTTGTGCTCAACATTCTCCGTCTGCGCTATTCGTGCAGGCTGGATAACACGCTCAACGAACAAGGTGCCGGTATACTCAATCACAGCCACCTGCAGGTTTTCTTTCGACTGAAAATGAGAAAATAAACCGCTTTTAGACATACCCACATCCGTCGCCAGCTTCCCTATGGTCAAGCTGTCTAACCCTGTAGTACTAGCTGCCTCAAAAGCTGTGGCTAGAATATGTTCTCGTGTTGCTTTCTTTTTGCTCATTATCGGTACGAGTGCTGCCTCTTTAATGCCTGACACCATTTTTAGCACGATCGTACTTTTTTGGCAAAAAAATAACGCCAACGAGCATTCATTGGCGTTATTTGTTGAATCAGTGACTAATTGGTATTACATGCCAAATAGCGACTTCGCTTCTTGCTTACGGATTTCAGTCTCGTCCGCCCACTCGATCAAACCTGTTTTAAGATCCATCAAGCGCATTGTCATTTTGTAATAAACGTCTTTGTCACTACCGTTTTGCTTAACGATGCTCGCTAGATTACCGTAAAGCATGTATTGCGCGCCAACCATTTGGCCGAACTGAATAGCAGTGCTTTGATTAACTAGCTCATCGTTATTTTGGAAGTTAAGTTGTTTACGAACCGCTTCAACACGCGTCATATCAACAAAACGGAACTTACCAGAATTTAATAGGCGCGTGCTGATAGAATCAGTTACAGATTCTGTATCAATGTGCTCACTGGTTTTGTTTTTAATACTATCAACCACTACGATCGGACGTTTGCCATTAGCCGTAATGTAAGCAACAGAACCAGAAGCAAGCATGCTATCTGTCATTTCTACTGCAATTTTCTGTAGATCCGTAGAACCAAATTCAATGGTTGTCGTTTCCGCTTCTTGAGCGTCACCGTAGCTAACTTTCTGAGCACAACCACCCAACAACATAGCTAAACTTAATACAGCGATTAGGCCTTTTTTCATCTTCTTACCTTTAAAAATAATCAATTAATAATTAGCGCGGCGAATATAAATTCGGTACTGCTTTGCGTTAGCACTAGTCGCTACCGCTTGGAGTGTCATCGAGTCTTTACCATGAATCACAAATTGGCGCCAAGGTGCATCGCTGCCCTCAAGCTCAAGGCCTTGTGCATCATACCAATAGATACGATATTGAAGTTGGAGGTCATTTTCAGATTGACTCGTTACAGGCACAGCTGCTTTCATCAATCCATTTACATTTGTGATCATGGCTTTTTCAATCGTTAGCTTACTCGCTAAGGATGAATTGCCAATCACCACATTTTGATTGCTGCTTTCAATGCTAATGCCTGATGTCCGTGGCGCACATGCCGACAGCATCAATGCAAATAACAAGACAGATAGTGCTTTCATTAATTTGCTCCTAGTAATACTGACCACCAGCTGACTTGATTGCCTTGGCGTGACACCCAAACCATGGTTGTGCGTCCTGCTTTCACTTCAACATCCAACTGTTGCCCATTCCAACTTAACGTCTGCGTTCCCGCTTTGACATCATCCTGATAAATATTGATAGCGGCTGGCAATGTTTGCCAACTGCGCGTATCGGGTTGCTCTGTCAGCGTATTAAAAATATTCGCTAATACATTGCCAACATCATCGCCATTTTTTGCAGCTGTACGTCTCACTTCATCTTTTGCCAGTACACGCAATGCTTGGCGAACCACTATTGCAGGTAAACCTTCAGACAAACTCTGTTGCGCCATGCTATTAACATTAGCAACTTGTTCACTATTCAATGAGTTATTGCCCAATTTAAGTGGCGATAATCTTGGTAAAGTCACATTGCGATAGTATGGCAATGCTAAATTATAGATAGCACCTTGACCACGGCTGTCACTCAGATAAAGCGGCAATCGCCAGTTATCGCGAGCAGCAACGACACCTTGCTCATCAAAGATAACCACTCTGCCTTCGTTTTTCGCTGGCTTTTGATACTTACCATAACGCGCTTCGAGTGTTTGTAAATCATCACGCATTTGTAGTCGTGTTGCCAAACGCAGTACTGTTTGTGCGACATATATATTATTAGGAGCAACCGCTAATGCGCGCTTGAAGTCGATATAAGCGCCATTCAAATCGCCATCCGCTTCGTACAACACCCCTGATAAGAAAAACAGATAGCCATTTTGTACTGCACTTAGCGTTGTACCCGCATCAGGGTAACGTGCCAGTACCGCGCCAATATTGTCACTAATGCCTTTTTTCTTTACCGCCTTTTCAGCACTAGCAAGTTCTTTCTCTCGGATTTTACGTGCCGCTTCTTGCACCATATTCGCACGACGCACTTCAACTAATGCGCCCTCGAGTTTATGCTGCTGTACGTAATTAAGCGCAAGATAAAGATGTAAAAAGCCCAACTCGTAATCGGTCGGTTGATAGGTGATCATATTATCGTTAGTTAGTATCGCACCAGCTTGATTAAAGCCTTCAGACACTTGGATAATCGCTTTACTCTGTTGCTCTTTCACAGCGATATCAGCGCCCTGAAAAGCAGAAAAACTGGAAGGATATTGTTGAGCAATAAAGCGTGTTCGTCCCTGCTCCATACCATCAAGAATGGGGCCTGCAGGTGCTGTTGGCAATGATTTAATTGCGGATTCGTATCGCCCTTGCTCTAAAGCCGTATGTGTAGGGGCCATCGCTGCACTGTAATGACTAAACAATCCCTGAGCAGATAAATTAGCACAGGCCGCTAATGTCAAAGATAACAATACCGTTGCGGCTTTTTTCAGCATGAAATTTATAGCCTTTCATCCATTGAGCTGGTTAATCACCAACAAACAGTCAATAACGAGGAGTGAACCATGCCTAGCATGCCTTCACTCCTCTACTTATTTAGCCAACAAGCATAGGGCCAAGTGGACGACCACCGACTAAATGCATGTGGATATGGTAAACCTCTTGGCCACCATGCGGATTACAGTTCACAATCAAACGGTAACCATTTTCAGCAATACCTTCGTCTTTCGCTAATTTACGTGCAACGGTAAACAAACGTCCCATCATCGCTTCATCGTCTGCTTCTATATCGTTAACTGTTGGAAGCAGCTTATTCGGAATAATCAGAATATGACTTGGCGCACGCGGGTTAATATCACGAAATGCTGTCACCATCTCATCTTGATAAAGGACATCCGCTGGGATTTCCTTACGAATAATTTTACTGAAGATCGTTTCTTCGGCCATGCCATGCTCCATTTCAAAAGATTACATCACCAAAGAGTATGCTCGACTCCAGCGTTCAGAGCAATATTGAACACTGTTTTAAACATTAATTCCAGTGAATATTGCATTCTGTGACTCTTTTTTTGCAGCGCAGTTCAAAGAATGTGTATTAGAAACTCAATTATTATCAAGGCTAACATTAAGACTCTACAACTGGTGTTACAGTCAAACATAGTACAGAACAGATACTTAGCTATTTTGATTAGTAATGAAACACCGATGAAAAAGAAGTCAGACTCAGCGGTTAAACGTACTTTTCTTATTTTGCATACACACTCACCCAAGTATGCCTTGAGCGACTATTTAGGGACATTATGAAGAATAAAAGACAAACCTCTGTCATACGTCGAATGTATGCGGGATTTGCAGTCATGGTTGTACTTTTTGTTATAACAATCACATTGATGTTGCAAGGAACTAACCGCATTCATGCCCAGCTAGAGGCTGTGACATCAGAATCGCTACCGCTAGTTTCGACTGCCAGCCAAGCTAGTGTACGCTTATTAGCAGCCGACAAGATTTTCAAAGACTACCTCACCAGTCAAAACCTCGATCGCATGGCAACCTATCAAGCAACCTTCACTGAAGCGCACAATACCTATTTAGCGACGCAGGAAGCATTGCTTAACGAAGTACAAAAACACCCAGCACTTCGCGCCCAAACCGATCAGCTACTAAGCCTAGAACAACGTTATTTCACTGAGGCAAATAATGCGATGGCCAATTATCGCACACAACTTGTTGCTCAAGCGGAACGTCAACGAATGGCCCGTCGCTTCCAACAACTTTACCCCCAGTTAAGCGTAAAGATGAAGGAGTACATTGATGATCAAGAGAGCTTCACTGTAAAAATGATGGCTAAGAGTTATTTCATCAAGTTAGAGCAAACAGAAGCCATTACATCTGATGCCCTTGCCATCGATGATGTTGACGCGATCAGCAAGGCGATGAAAAAAAATAGACGTTATATCAGCCATTTGAATGATGCTTACCGAGGACTATCAACTCAACTACCGGCACTTAAACAAAACTTTGATAAGGCTATTCAGCAATATACGCGTGATATAGGCCAAAGCGACGGTATCCTTGCGACCCATTACGATTACGTCAATGCTAAAAACCGCCTGTATGACAACATCTCGGTATTAGCGACAGAAATCGATGAAGCTGTTAACTTACTTAACACTTTCCAAAATCAAGCAAACAGCCTGATGGATGGTGCTATCGGAAAAGCTGAAACTGCTTATAATCAAGGCCTACGTAATGCTGTGCTTATCGGTTTTTGTGTGACATTTTTTGCAATTTTCATCGGCTGGGTACTCGCACAAAGCGTACGAAAACCACTTCGTTCAACACTTAAAACATTAGAAGCGCTTACCGATGGTGATATGACTCAGCGAATTGAAAATAATCATTTTATCGAATTCCAAAAGCTGAGCAGCCATATCAATACCTTAGCTGGCAACTTACAAGAGGTGTTGGGAGAGATCAGTTCTGCTTCTGAAGATTTGACCAATGTTGCAACTGAAAACCAAACCACAACAACTGCGGCTAAAGATCGCCTCAATGAACAGCGTCAGCAAACAGGTTCTGTTGCCACTGCAATGACAGAAATGGAGCAATCCGTGGCAGATGTCTCTCGCAGCGCACAAAGCTCAATGGAACGTGTTATTGAAGTGAGTAAAGCCGCCGATATTGGCCGTGACGTAATGAGCCGCAACATTAATACCGCTCACCAATTATCTACGCGACTGGATGAGTCAGTCAGTGCCGTAGGCAAGCTACAAGAAATGAGCAGTAATATTGGATCAATTTTGGATGTCATTCGCAATATCGCAGACCAAACCAACTTACTCGCATTAAACGCAGCAATTGAAGCAGCACGCGCAGGCGATCAAGGTCGCGGTTTTGCTGTAGTCGCAGACGAAGTTCGTGTCCTTGCGAAACGTACCACAGATTCAACCGCTGAAATTGAGTCCATGATTCAAAGCTTACAAAACAGCTCAGGGCAGGCTGTTACCATGATGCAAAGCTGCGTTTCTGAGATGGATAACAGCATCAGTCAAGCATCAGATGCCAACGGTGCAATGGAAGAAATCCAAGCCATTATTCTAGATATCAGCGAAATGAGCGAGCACATTGCCCATGCCGCACAAGAGCAGCGCAGTACCACGGGGAACATTGCACGTAGCCTTGAAGATATCAGCCATATTGCTGATGCAAACTTTACTTCAATGGAAGAAGTCGCAGAAGCAAGTAGCAAGCTAGATCAACTGGCCCACCAGCAAAATAGCTTGGTGCATCGCTTTAAGGTGTAAACCTCTAAGATAAATAATCGTAATTGGTTACCTTGTGCATTTAGGCCAGTGAATCCACTGGCCTTTTTTATCTGTCTTTCCCCCACCGTTTCACCCCTCACGGCAAACGATTGCGTCTAAAATCATCGTTTGCCCTATTTGATGTAGAATTCACCTTTACATCATTAAGTTATACTTTTAGAATCGGGCAAATTTTTTGGGAGGTAAGCGACTATGACGACTTTGACTATCACACGCCCCGATGATTGGCATGTGCATTTACGCGATGGCGACGTACTAAAAGATACAGTTCGCGACATCAGCCGTTACATGGGACGCGCGATCATAATGCCAAACTTGATCCCACCAGTAACGGACACCGATGCAGCATTATCTTATCGTGAACGTATTCTTGCTGAAGGTCCTCAAGGCAATTTCTCCCCTCTTATGGTTATCTACCTAACCGACAACACCTCTCCTGAAGAAATCCGCAAAGCCAAAGCCACTGGTCATGTTTACGCCGCTAAACTTTACCCTGCTGGCGCAACAACCAATTCAGATTCAGGTGTGACTTCGATTGAACAGCTACTTCCTACATTCAAAGCAATGCAAGAAGTCGGTATGCCTTTGCTTATCCACGGTGAAGTGACTACACACGATGTTGATATCTTCGACCGCGAAAAAGCTTTCCTAGATAACGTTTTAGGCCCAATTGTTGACATGCTACCAGAACTGAAAATTGTTCTTGAACATATCACCACCGCAGACGCTGTAGAGTTTGTGAAAAATGCAGGCCCGAACGTTGCTGCGACAATTACAGCTCACCATCTGATGTTTAACCGTAACCACATGTTGGTTGGCGGTATCCGTCCACACTTTTTCTGCCTACCAATCCTAAAACGTAGCACGCATCAACAAGCGTTGATTGAAGCCGCAACCAGTGGCAGCAAGAAGTTCTTCTTAGGGACAGATTCAGCGCCACACGCTAAAGGCCGTAAAGAATCAGCGTGTGGTTGTGCAGGTTCATACACAGCACACGCCGCTATCGAGCTTTACGCGAGTGTATTTGAAGAAGCTGATGCTTTAGATAAGCTAGAAGGCTTTGCCAGCTTTAACGGCCCTGACTTCTACGACCTACCGCGTAACACCGACACGATTACGCTACAAAAAGAAGCATGGGCAGTACCTGAAACCATGACCTTTGGTAACGACGTAGTAGTGCCAATTCTGGCGGGTGAAGACATGCAGTGGAAAGTGCGATAAGCGCTCTTTAATTCAAACTGCAAACTGAATAGCACAAAGGCTCCGCTTTAATAAAAGCGGAGCCTTTTTCGTATCTCATCTATCGCGATATTTGACCGACTTAGCTCTGCGTCGCTAACTGCACCGAACTAGAGTCTGGAATCTCGACCTTATGAAACAAACGATAAAGCACAGGCACCACAATCAAGGTCAACACAGTTGCAAAGCTCAGACCAAACATAATAGTAACCGCCATTGGCTTAAAGAACACATCAGGTAATAAAGGTAGCATCCCGAGCACGGTTGTTATCGCCGCCATACACACAGGTCGTACCCGACTCACCGCCGCATCAACCACGGCGCTATACATGTCTTTACCGCTGGCTACCTCAATTTCTATCTGATCAATCAGGACAATACCGTTTTTAACTAACATGCCAGAAAGACTTAAAAATCCAAGTAACGCCATAAAACCAAATGGCGTATTAAGGGCTAATAAGCCTGTCGTCACACCGATTACCGCCAGTGGAACTGTCGCCCACACAATCAAGGCTTCTTTAACCTTCTTGAATAAGAAAATCGTAATCAAGAACATCACCAAGTAGCCCATAGGCATGGTTGAGAATAACGACGCTTGTGCATCAGCCGACGATTCATACTCACCGCCCCACTCTAATGAATAGCCTGGAGGATAATCGAGTCCTTCAATCACAGGTTGAATACGTGCTTGCACCGTTGCAGCCGTTTCATCACCTAATGGGTTGGGATCGGCCATGACAGTCAGCATTCGCTTACGGTCTTTTCTAACAATCAACGGATCTTCCCAACGTATGTTCACACCCAACATGACTTGTTGTAACGGTACGTAACCTTGATTGACGGGGCTCCATATTTTCATGCCTTCAATGGTCGATACATCAACCCGTTCTTTCTCTGGTAAACGCGCCACAATTGGCATCAAGTTAGTCCCATCTCGGTAAATACCAACCGTTAAGCCAGAAAAAGCCATTTGTAATAAGTCATCAACTTCTTCTTTGGTAATACCGTATCGACGCGCTTGGCTTTCATTAAATACAGGCTCAATAACCTTGGTACGTTCACGCCAATCATGACGAATATTAAACGCACCGGGATCGGCATGCATAATATCGACCACTTGCTTTCCTAAGCTACGTAACACCGTTGGATCAGGCCCAACAAGACGCGCTTCAATTTTGGCGCCAGAAGATGGGCCAAGCATGATTTGTTTGAGCTTGTACTCAAGCTGTGGGAATTCCTTATCGAGTAACTCGCTAAACATCGCCATATTAGGTAGCACTGCATCAAACGATTCCAAGCGAACAATAAGTTCACCGTATGAGGCATAGCTTTTTTCAGGTGTGTAGGTCAGCATAAATCGCTGCGAACCTTTCCCTGCACTTGAGCTAACATACTCGACCCCGTCTTGCTGTTGTAAAGCCCCTTCCAACTCTTTTAACGCCGCATTGGTCGCACGAATATCGGTGCCTTCTGGCAGCCACACGTCCACCATAAACATAGGCGTTGTAGAAGAAGGGAAGAAGGACTGTTTAAGTAAGGTAAACCCATACAAACTGACACCCAGCATAATCACGAGCGAAACAACCGTTAACCATGCGCGGCGCATACACCACTCTAAAGAGGCTTTATATACGACGAAGAATTTACCCGCATAAGGATCACTATCCTTGGCGTTTTCATCGATTTTAACGCTCTTAAAGAACATGTCGCAGAAAAAGGGCGTGAGCGAAATCGCGGTAAACCAACTAAGCATTAAAGAAACAAGTAATACGGTAAATAAGGTTCGGCAATACTCACCAGTCGAATCTTGTGACAAACCAATGGGGGCAAACGCCATTACTGCTATAACCGTCGCCCCTAGCAAGGGCCACTTGGTTTGGGTGACAATATCAGAGGCAGCCTGCGAGCGAGTTCGCCCTTTTTGCATCCCTATCAGCACCCCTTCGACCACCACGATAGCATTATCCACCAGCATCCCCAGCGCGATAACCAAAGCCCCTAAGGAGATACGTTGTAAGTCGATTGCCATCCACTTCATGAACACAAAAGTACCTAACACTGTCAGTAACAGAATTAAGCCAATCAAAAGACCGGACCGTAGCCCCATAAAAAACAACAACACTACGATCACAATGGCGACAGCTTGGCCTAAACTGACCACAAAGCCACTGACCGATTTATCCACTTCCGTTGGCTGGCTATAAACAGCACTAATGTTAATCCCAATAGGCTGCTGTTCTTTCAATTCGGCAAGGCGACGCTGAACTTGGTCACCAATTTTCACCACATTGACGCCAGAGACAAACGAGATCCCCACGTTCAGTGCTTGCTTACCATTGAAATTAATCAGATTGGAGGGGATTTCTTTAAAACCACGCTGAATGGTGGCGACATCACGTAAATAAATCAGCCCTTCTGCACCACTCTCCGTGATGATCAAGTCCCCAAGCTCATCAACGTTTTTGAACTCGCCTGTTGGGTGAACTCGAATATATTCATCACCCACACGCACAGCCCCTGCACTGCTAACTAAGTTTTGTGCCGCTAAGGTGCCATAAATCGTTTGGGGAGAAATTCCCAAACTAGTCAAACGCTGGAGTGATATTTCAATAAAGACTTGTTCTTGCTGCGTCCCAGTGACTGACACTTTACCAACACCATCAACTAACTCGATTTCTCGTCGTAGGTAATCAACGTAATCATTCAATTCTTTGTAGCTGTAACCATTACCCGTTATCGCTAATAAAATGCCGAACACATCACCAAAATCATCAATCACCGAAGGGTCAGCAACACCGGGTGGTAAGCTCGGTTTCAAATCGTTGACCTTTCGGCGTAGTTCATCCCAAATTTGGGGTAAATCATCTGGGCCATAGTTGTTTTTCATCGTGACCGTTATTTGTGATAAACCACGACTTGAAATGGAATTCACCTCATCGACATAGGTCAGCTGCTGAATCGCTTTTTCAATCGGGTACGTCACCTCTTCTTCAACTTGCAGCGGGGTGGCGCCAGGGTATGAGGTCACCACCATGGCATCTTTAATCGTAAAAGCAGGGTCTTCCAAACGGCCAAGACCAAAGAAAGCCATGGTGCCGCCGATCATAAAGATAAGCGTCAACATCCAGCTAATCACTTTATTTTCGATGAAATAGGATGCGATATCTTGTTTCATGGTTGGTTATCCTCTTCATCAACAACAATCACACTTTGCCCATCACGAAGGCGATTACCGCCCGCGATGACTATTTGCTCACCTTCTGTCACACCAGAAAGAATTCGCACCCCTTCAGGAACCACTTTGTCGGTTATGATTTGCCGTTTCGTGACGGTATTGTCCGTATTGACGACCCATACGAATTTATTGGCTTGTTCGATCCCATCACCGTCTTCGTTGAAAATAGCTTCAACGGGCACAACAGGCTCACCTGCTTGATAAATTTTCAACTTTTGCGCATCCGCTTTTACTTCAACGGCCATACCATCAAGAATGAAGCGATCGCTAGGCATTGGCATGGTTAACGTTACAAGGAAAGTGCCTGAATCAGGGTCAAGCTCGGTGGTGAATTCTTTTAGCTTGGCGCGATATTCCACGCCATCAGGCATTACTACGCGGGCATTGGGTCTATCTCGTTCAATATCGACCGCTGAACGCTGAGAGAAAACCATATCTGGCGCTTGAATATGAATGTCCACCTGCTTAGTACTATGGATATTCATCACTTGTTGGCCCACTTGTACGTTTTCAAATTCTTCAATGGGGACTTTAGAGATAACACCAGAGAAAGGCGCACGAAGTTTAGTAAAGGTTAACCGTAATCGCGCAAGATCTAATCGCGCTCTGGCGATACTGCGTTGGGCGCGTAATTCGTCAAATTGAGACTGCGCTATATAGCCTTTATCGACCAATTTTGCCGAACGACGATACTGGCTATCTGCCACATTATATTTAGCGAGCGCATCATCGACTTCTAGTTGATAATCGGTAGGTTCAAGTTCTGCCAGTAACTGGCCTTTTTTCACTAATGCACCAGGACGAATCAATACTTTAGTAACTTCGCCTTGGATGCGAAAAGATAAGCTGGATTTGTCTGCCGCAGCTGCGACAGCGGGAAAAGTCAATAATGGTGCAGCATTGGCCAATGACACCGTGGAAGTTTTTATCGGCTGAGCGATCACTCTTGGTTCGACGGCCGCTTTATCACAGCCCGACACTAAAATAGCGGTTAAACCAATCGTAAAAAGACCTGACGTAGATAATAGCTTCATCATGTTATAGCCCCCTCTCTTTAATCCAAGAACGGACTTTTTGACCATCGACCAATTCATCAACCCCCGAAGTAGCAATCAAATCTCCATCTTGGAGTCCTTGCGTGATTCGGTTATTTTCATCTAATTCAACGGCTGTTTTTTCAATTAATCCCTCATCGCTAACACGCCAAACATACGTTGCACTGCCTTCGGTGATAATCGCACGCAGAGGAATCGCTCCGACCTTCCCTCTAGGAATTTTTATCCGAACTTGTCCAGACATCCCAGGCAAAATATTCTTACCTCTCGGGCGTTCCATGTATAACGTCACCTTGTAGCTGGATGTTTTTGGGTCTGCCTCGGTATCGACTTCTTTAAATTGTGCGGGATAGGTTTTATCTAACTCAGTATCAAACGTCACAACTGGGTTAATCGTGTTGGTGTAGCCTTTAAATCGTGAAAACAAGTGATCGGGCAACTGGAAGGTCACGTTAATTAAACCAGCACTTTGAATGTGTAATACCGGTTCTTTCGCGTTCACAAATTCATAATTTTCAATCAAAGACAATGAAATGTTACCATCGTAAGGGGCAAGTAAGGTGGCATAACTAAGATTGGCTTTGGCTTTATCAAGACTGGCTTTGGCTTGTTTGAGGGCGGCTTTGGACGTATCGTAATCGAGTTCAGATATCACCTTGGTCTTTCGCAGCTCAACGTCACGGTTAAATTGAACTAATGCCAGTTGATAGTTCGCTTGCGCTTGCTTCATCAACTGCGTGAGCTCATCAACATTAAGCATTGCCAGCTTTTTACCCTTTTTCACAACATCACCAGCATTCACAGAGATACTGGCCAATTCACCAGAAACCCTAAACGCCAGAATAGCCTTATCACCGGCTTCAACGGTCGCAGGAAAAGTTCGAAACGTATCTTTATTACCAACGGAAACTGGCATCAATTTCACTGGCCGTGAATCAGGTTCAGCCACAGCGAGCTCTTTCTCCCCACACGCCGCTAATGATAAGCATGCTGCCATTGCAGTAAAAAATCGTGTGACGTGTTGTTTGCCTTTTAAGAATAAATATTTGTTTGTAGAGCTCTCGTCAACGAAGCTCTGTTTATCGAGATTCTGCGACTGAGCACTTACGCACTTATCCATCATCATCGGCATCTACACCCCCTGTCAGTCTTTTATCTGGCGCTGTTAAACATCCTTTTTTTGCCTGACTAAATGTGACAAATTGCACATTAATACAGTGAAAATTTTGTGGATGCTTTTAAACAGTGTAGACACAGAGTTCAGCAGAAAGGATATTTGTGCTTATAACAAGCGAAGTTATGACATGAAAGGCGATAGGGAAAATAGAGCCAAACCAAGTGATTTTGTATGAAGTGAACTCGCAACAACAAGATAAAATAACAACAGAAAAGCAAAAAGGAGCCGAAGCTCCTTTTTATTTATTTAACAGATGTCAGTATTAAGCATCCATTTCAGCAATTTTCACTTTCCAGATATCTGGACCTGTCTGGTGGGCATTATTGCCGGTTGAATCAACAGCCACTGTCACTGGCATATCCTCGACTTCAAACTCGTAAATCGCTTCCATACCTAAATCTTCAAAAGCGACAACACGTGCTTTTTTGATGGCTTTCGCAACAAGGTAAGCTGCACCGCCCACTGCCATCAAGTAAACCGCTTTGTTTTCCTTGATAGATTCGATTGCCATTGGACCGCGCTCAGCTTTACCAATCATGCCTGTTAAGCCAGCTTGCTCTAACATCATGTCAGTAAATTTATCCATGCGCGTTGATGTTGTTGGGCCAGCAGGGCCTACAACTTCATCACCCACTGCATCAACAGGACCTACGTAATAAATAAAGCGATTATTGAAATCAACAGGGAAATCTTCACCACGTGCCAGCATGTCTTGAATACGCTTATGCGCTGCATCACGACCGGTTAAAATTTTACCTGACAGCAGTACTGTCTCGCCTGATTTCCACTCTTGAACATCCGATTTAGTGATCTCGTCTACATTCACACGACGAACGTTATCACCCACTTCCCATGTTACTTCAGGCCAATCTTCAAGTTTCGGCGGTGTTAATTCTGCAGGACCTTGACCATCAAGCGTGAAATGAACATGGCGTGTTGCCGCACAGTTCGGGATCATACAAACAGGTTTAGAGGCAGCATGGGTTGGCGCAGTTTTGATTTTCACATCAATAACCGTCGTCATGCCACCAAGACCTTGTGCACCAATACCTAGCTTGTTCACACGATCATAAATATCTAAGCGAAGTTCTTCTTCTGCATTCTGTGCACCGCGCGCTTGTAGCTCATGGATATCAATCGATTCCATTAAGGATTCTTTTGCCAGTACCGCTGCTTTTTCAGCTGTACCGCCAATACCTATACCAAGCATACCCGGAGGACACCAACCCGCACCCATTAGTGGTACGGTTTTCTCAACCCACTCTGCAATATCATCAGACGGGTTCAACATCACCATTTTTGTTTTATTTTCAGAACCGCCGCCTTTGGCTGCAATTTGAATATCAACTTTGTTGCCCGGTACCATGTCAATATGCACAACCGCTGGAGCATTATCTTTGGTGTTCGTACGGCTACCTGCTGGATCAGCAACAACGGATGCACGTAGCGGGTTATCTGGGTTGGTGTAAGCTTGTCGTACACCTTCATCTATCATTTCTTGCACTGTTAAATCGCTGTCCCACTGGACATTCATGCCGATCTTAACAAAACAAGTAACAATGCCTGTATCCTGACAAATTGGGCGGTGACCTTCCGCAGACATTCGCGAGTTTATTAAAATCTGCGCGATAGCATCTTTCGCTGCCTGACTTTGTTCTTTGTTGTACGCTTTTTCCAATGCTTGAACAAAGTCCAGTGGGTGATAGTAAGAGATATATTGCAAAGCATCTGCAACACTACTAATCACATCTTCTTTACGGATGACAGTCATATTTGCCCTCGTTGATTATTATCATTCCATGGCGCCCGATTTGCGTCCTTGTCATGATTACCACTTCAAAATACCAATCAGTATTTATAGGGAAAAGGGTAATCACATTGCCAATATCCTGCGGCATATTCCTTTTGTTATATTTACTGACATAAATCGCCAAAAATACACCAAAAGGTTCTTCCTTGGGCGTCGTATTCAAAACAAACTTTATGATACTCTTGCCGACAACTTCGCGCTACGCGCTAATCGAACAGCTGTCACAAAAAAGAAAATGATTTGTAAATCGCAATCCTCACTAAAGATAGAACAGCTCAAGTATCATCCAACGGCATCTCTGGAGTGGTTTTCACCACTATCCGCAATGCCGTGGGCTATGATATTACGCTCTGCTGCAAACAATCATCCAGATAATCGCTTTGATATTTTAGTTGCTGATCCTTTAGCCACTTTAGAGACACAAGGTGAAATAACCCGTATTAAATTGTCAGAAGGTGATGAAAAAACAAGCACCGATGATCCGTTTGAGTTAGTCGCATCGCTACAAGCTTCATTATTACCGTCGGTTAACACTATGACGGATATCCCTTTTCTTGGTGGGGCCTTGGGCTTTTTTGGCTATGATTTAGGGCGACGAGTCGAGAAGTTACCTTCCACATCAATCCAAGACTTAACCACACCTGATATGGCTGTTGGAATTTATGATTGGGCTCTGATTGCCGATCATCAACGCCAAGAACTGTTTTTAGTCTCTCCCAAAAACAGTAATCGATTAGCTTGGTTAACCGAACTTAAAAACAGTGCGCAATTGAACCACGAAAAACATGGTTTACAACATGCTGATGAATTTGCATTAACATCTGAATGGTCTGCCAACATGACTTTTGCGAGTTATTGCAAAAAGTTTAATCAAGTGCAGGAATATTTAACATCTGGTGATTGTTACCAAATCAACTTAGCACAACGTTTTTCAGCAAGTTATAACGGTAATGAGTGGGCGGCATATTGTAAGTTAGATGCAACGAATGGTGCGCCGTTTTCTGGTTTTATCCGCACGAATGAAAGCTGTATTTTATCTGTATCACCAGAACGATTTTTACAGCATAAACAAGGATATATTCAAACCAAACCAATAAAAGGCACTCGCCCCCGCTTTACTAAACAGCAGCAAGATCAAGCCAGTGCTGAGGCACTGCGTTGCGCGGAAAAAGATCGTTCTGAAAACTTAATGATCGTTGATTTATTGCGTAACGATATTGGCCGAGTCGCAAAAGCAGGCACGGTAAAAGTACCGAGTTTGTTTGCAATTGAAAGCTTCCCAGCAGTCCATCACCTTGTTAGCACTGTCACTGGCGAATTGGATAACCCGTATTCACCATCAGATTTACTACGCGCATGTTTCCCTGGCGGTTCGATTACTGGTGCACCTAAAGTACGTGCGATGGAAATCATTGAAGAACTAGAGCCAAACCGCCGCAATATGTACTGCGGCAGCATTGGTTACATTAGCCAGTGCGGCAATATGGACACCAGCATTACCATTCGTACCTTGGTCGCTGAGCACGATAAAATGTATGCATGGGCAGGCGGTGGCATTGTAGCTGACAGTGAAGTGAACAGTGAGTATCAAGAGACACTGGACAAGCTGAGTAAAATACTTCCTGTTTTATAGTATAATGACTACATACTGATAACTTAATCAGTGATCAATTTAACAATAAAATAGTATTGTGATTGAATATCGGCTTGAAACACGGTTATCCTGAGCGCTGTTTCAAGCAATGGATAGCTAAATATTGAGACAACTCGTCGTTTCTGTCCCAAAACGACTAAAATAGAAGCTGTATATACAAATAGTACAATACTAACCATGGAAGGGTTATGAACCAACAGCAGCAATTACTAAGCCGATTTATACTGGCGCCGACCGCAGACTATGACGAAAGTCATCAGTTGCGAGTGCGTCAGCATCTTGCTGCGCATTCCTTTTCTAAGCAACAACACCGTTCTGCATTTAAACCCGCCGCTGTGCTTATTTCACTTGTTCCGCGTAACAACACCTTCAATGTTGTATTAACTCAACGCGCCCATCACTTAAAACACCATCCAGGACAAGTTGCATTCCCTGGTGGAAAAAAAGAACACTCAGATGTTGATCTTATTGATACTGCGTTAAGAGAAACGTACGAAGAAACCGGCATTATTTGTCAACGTGATAACATTTTAGGACAACTTCCTCCACTTCCGACAATTAGCGGATATGTCGTCACACCATATTTATCAACCATTTCCCCAAACTACTCACCCACATTAGATCGCAACGAAGTTGATAGTTTATTCGAGGTTCCGATCGATCACCTAATCAACCCATTGAATATAAAAAGCCATAAATTCCCAATAAATGGCCATTTACATGATATTTATTCCATATCATTCAGCAAATATTCAATTTGGGGAGCAACAGCACAAATGATTAAAATTTTATCACTGCAACTTTGGCATTAGCCTTTATATTGCGACGGATAAGTTTTACTTATGCAAATCACAGATAAAATGTGACCGCGATCACCTTTATTTGTATTGCAAAATATATAC
>NZ_NOIF01000030.1 GCF_002265265.1 Photobacterium sanguinicancri | reverse complement strand
CTGTTGTATTTTGTAATAATATAAATCTGCTAGGATCTGACTGGCGTATACATATGTATTACTTACATCCTCAAGCGCTCTGTTGGTGTAGTTTGTGGTTTTTTGCAAAGCTGCATTGATCATATTCTCCCTAAATACGTTGAGGCTTCTGTAGTAGTGGGCGAAATTAACAAGCGAAAGAACGATGATAATAAATAAAGCCATTCTCATGGCATCAATTAGGTAGCCATCCAAATACTTCAGGTTAAATTTCATTTATGCCTCATGACTTTATTGAATAGTATAATAAAATAAAGATCCCTGATGATTTCTCCTTGCTTTCGCAAAATAATATCTTTATCTGTTATCATTTTTAAGTCTGTGACTTTCGTAACGTATTGCATAAAAAGGTCGTTAGCATTTTCATTGCACCTAATCACGGTCTTCTACTCTGGTGTTTGCTCTGAGTGTATTCTGTTTTTTCTAAAATCAGGGGGGAGCTGGTGAGTTTTAGGAGTACCTAGCCCTGTGCATACGATTTTTAAAGCAAAAGGCTGCGCAATAATCACCCATTAACTTACCTCATTACCAATGCGCTATAGCAACCCTGCGTGATCTGCTTTAGAGTCTGATGGGTATTGTTTGCGATTCATTTCTCTTCATTTCTACCATTCGAGGTCACCATGTTTACTCAGCGTCCTATTAAACAAGCCAAGACGATAGATAACGTCTACGGCAGCGCTTATTATCACCTCGAAGCGAAAGATCGCACCATTGGTGAGCTACGAAAAAAGCTAGAGGCAAAAACCGATAATCAAGAATGGATTGATACGGTTTTAAATGACTTGATAGATCGTGGTTACCTTAAATCGGATAAAAAGTTCGCGGTACATTTTGCTGAAATGGCGTTTAATTCAGAAAAGGGCTGTCAGTACATTTTAACCAAGCTGAAAGAGAAGGGGATTGAGAACTCGACCGCGAATGAAGCGATTGATTACCTAGTGAATCGCGACAACATTTGTGAACTCACCTTATTGAATAACCGTCTTTCGGCTATGCGTTTGGAGGGTTTTTCGAGTGATAAACTCTATTCGGCACTGCTTAAGCATGGTTTTCGATCTTCTGATGTGCGCGAAGCCATTCAATCTCATCCTGTCGCGTCAACACTGTCTTCTAAGCAACAAATCAAAGCGGATAAAGCTGATATCGTGAAAGAGATCGAGCGGTTAGCCCGTAAGTTAAAAGGTAAGTCTGTTATTAAGCGTGAGCTACAGCAAAAGCTGATCGATGTGTCTCAGTTTGATGAACAAATTGAGAAACTAGAAATGGATGGTTCGATTGATTTCTATCAAAACTGCCAGCTGAGGTTAGAGAAAAAACGCTTTGATTTGACGAACTCAAAAGAGAAAAGCAAAGCCTACGCCTATTTGTATTCTCACGGCTTTAGCTCGGATGAAATCAAAGAAACACTAGCAAGCTAGTTTCCAAACAGCGGTAAGCACTTTAGCTGATTGAATTAAGCTTGGTCACCACAACTAAAAGGGCTAACTGCGATAAGCTGTGGTGACCTGACGTTTTAGTCTTTTGACGTGCTATTTATGGTTTGCTTTTGGTTTATTTAGAATTTGGTTTATTTAGAAAGAGCCGCTTGCTCAGCACGTTGTTTTTCAAGTTGTGGACGACGATGAATCGCCCAGTAAGTTAGCCCTACAAAGAAACCACCACCAATAATATTGCCGATAGTGACGGGGATCAGGTTGTTTAACACCATATTCGCTACGTTAAGGTCGGCAAACTCCGCAGCCGTATGGCCAGTCTGAAGCCAAAACTCAGGTGAGGCGAAGGATTGGATCACTATACCCATAGGGATCATAAACATGTTGGCAATGCTGTGCTCAAAGCCGCAGGCAACAAACATAGCGACAGGCAGAATCATGACCATCACTTTGTCGGTCGCGCTATGGCACGAGAAGGTCATCCACACCGCTAAGCACACCATCAAATTACACAAAATACCCAGTACGACTGCTTGAATAAAGGTGTGGTGGATTTTGTGTTGCGCCACTTGCATCGCATGAATACCCCATTCACCGCTATTACCTAGGTGCTGCTTGGCAAGCCAAATCAAGGCCACAAAAAAGAGTGCTCCCAGCATGTTGCCGAAGTACACGGTTACCCAGTTGCGGATTAATTGTCGAGTAGTGATACGGTTACTGGCTCGGGCAACCGTGGTTAATACCGTCGAGGTGAACAACTCGCCGCCACAAATCACCACCAAAATTAAGCCAAGACTAAACGCAATGGCCCCGACGAACTTCGCCATTCCCCATGCCATGTCGCCAGAACCTGTGGTGACTGTGATATAGAAAACAAACGCGATAGAGATAAACACACCCGCGGTGATCGCGAGCACAAAAGATTGTAGTGGGTTTTTGGTGGCTTTATAGATACCGACTTCTTCAGCCTTAATCGTCATGTCGGTGGGCATGAGGGCATCAAATGGGTTTTGTTCGTTACTCATTATTTTATTCTCCCCTGGTAGGGTTATTGTGTAAGCCTAAATATCACGCAAAAGGCACTGTGCAATATTGGCTTTAGCTGTTATTCGATATTGGATACACACACTAGGTATCAATAACCGTGCCAGATGAAAATTAAGTGTTAAGTGATTGTTTTAAATAAAGTCAAGATGTTGTCGCTAGGTAGGAGTTGACAGAAATGACGATGACACTTGGCTGTCAAAAGAAGGTGTCGACACGGCTTACTCTGTCGATCTCTATCTATTCAATTAGCGATAAATCGCACAGAGCAAACAGAGCAAGCCAGTATTACAGTGAAGAAAATCAGCGGTAAGAATTAGGCATTATTGAGCCAATCTAACCACGCTTCCATGCCTTCACCCGTTGTCGCGGAAAGCTCGAGTACTTGAATGTATGGATTCACTTTGCGCGCATTTTCAATGCAGGCTTCAACATCAAAGGCGACATAAGGCAGTAAGTCGATTTTGTTGATGATCATTAGTTGCGAAGCGGCAAACATATTCGGGTATTTAAGCGGTTTATCTTCCCCTTCGGTCACCGATAGAATCGCCACTTTGTACTTCTCGCCTAAATCAAAGCTGGCAGGGCAAACCAAGTTGCCCACATTTTCAATAAACAAGAGTCCGTCTTGTTCAAGGCCTAGCTGGTGGCAGGCATCGTGCACCATTTTCGCGTCTAAGTGGCAGCCTTTACCTGTATTGACTTGAATAGCATCTACACCTGTCTCGCGAATACGATCGGCATCGTTGGTGGTTTGTTGATCGCCTTCAATCACTGCACAGGCTCTGTCGCTCTGTTGAATCCGCTTTAAGGTTTCAGTTAGTAGGGTGGTCTTGCCTGAACCTGGGCTTGAAACCAAATTCAGCACTAACTGATTGGCTTGGTCAAAGTGTTCACGGTTGTGGCTAGCAAGGTGATTATTTTTGCTGAGCACATCCATTTCAATTTCAATTAATTTGCGTTGGCTAACACCCGCTACATGGGTTTCGGCTTCACCTTTGCCGTAATGTAAATCGCCGTGAGCTGATTGTTCTGGTGTCAGTTCATGCGTGTGTTGCTGTTGTGATTGATGGTGCGATTGGTGCTGTGATGATGGATCAGGGTAATGATAATGATGGTAGTGAACATCGCCCCGATGATGATAGTGGTGGTGCACAATAACCGGTTGTGGGTTTTCTTGGTGAGCAGCTGCGTGTGAGTGGCTATGTGGCTGTTCGTGGTGATGTCCGTGATGATGATCGTGGGGATGGTCATGATGATGGTCAGAATTTACTTGTTCAATCTGGCTATCACCACATCCGCAAACATTGCACATATTATTCAACCTCTATTTCTTTAATTCGCATTTCATCGCCTTGCAGCACTTTTAGTTTGTAACCTTGGCAGATTGGGCAGCTTTCCCCTCGTTGGGCGAGAGAAACGGCTTTATCGCAATCATAACAATGGGCTTCACCTGCTTTCGGTACTATTTCGAGTGCCGCGTCTTGGGCGATGGTTTCTTTCGCTGCGAGATCGAAGCAGAACTTAATGGTGTCTGGTTCGACGCATGACAATACTCCGATTTCTAACCATACCTTGGTGACTTTGCTAAAGCCTTGCTGAGTAGCTTGTTCTACGACGAGATCAACGGTGTCCATACTCAGAGACATTTCATGCATGGCGACTCCTAAACTTGCTAAAAATGATCGGCGGGGGAGTAAATATTCAAAGAGCGAAAATTAAATCATTAATTTTTAAAAAGTTTTGTGACGTTAATCAAATATAAATCAGTAGGCGTATCGAGAGGCTTTTTATTTGTATGATGAAGTGATGATCGTCATCGTCATTAGTGTCGACATTCAGTTTTATTCCCGATAAATAGAGCCTGTTTATACGAGTGCGCTCTCTTTTTTTGTTTTTATATTCTTTAAATTCAATTGGTTATCGATATTGGTTTTGTATTTATCAATCTTGGTACGAATGTTGTTATAGAAGGGGTTCGAACTGCAATTTAGCAAAGGTTAGTTATGAATCGCTTTGTAATTGCAGATCCTCAGTTATGTATCGGGTGTGGGACATGCATGGCAGCATGCTCTACAGCACACAAAGCGGAAGGTCTGCAAACTCACCCAAGATTGACCGTAATGCGGCATAAGCAGGCTACGGCGCCTGTACTATGCCGTCATTGTGAAGATGCGCCGTGCGCGCAAGTATGTCCTGTCAATGCCATTACCCAAGAACAGGGTAGTGTTGTTGTGAATGAAAGCCTCTGTGTAGGCTGCACGCTTTGTGCCATTGCATGCCCATTTGGTGCCATTGCTATAGATGGAAGTCGCCCTGTAGATATGGCGAATTCCTACGACACTTATATTCCCTCCACCGTCCATTCCAGTAACCCTTCAACCTCCAGCCCGCAATGTTTTGGTAAAGACATTTTAGCGTGGGAACCCGGCGTGAAGAGTATTGCTGTGAAGTGCGACTTATGTCAGTCCACCACGGGCTCGCCTGCGTGTATCGAGGTTTGTCCCACCAAGGCGCTGTTCTTGGTTGAAGAGCAAGGCATGGCTGACGCAAGTCAAAGTAAGCGCAATGAGGCGGCTCTTGATGTTTCAACCATAGCTTTGGAGCGACAGGAATCATGATAGAACTCGACTTATTAATGCTTTCGATTTTGCTTTATCTCGCAGGCGCTGGGTTTTCGTTGATTTTTCATAACGATGAACGACGCGCCGCGCATGTTTCTGGTGTGCTATGTGCGTTAGGCGGTATTGCGGGCATTGCGGCGGCTATTCCTGTGCTATTGAGCGGGGACGCTATCACGCAGCAACTTTATAGTCCTTTTTCCTTTGCTGATTGCGTGATCCGCTTGGATGCACTGTCTGCCTTTATGGTGATGGTGATTTCGCTATTAGTGGTGGCGTGCGCCGTTTATTCACTGTCTTACATGCGTGAATATGAAGGGAAAGGTGTGTGGGCAATGGGCTTCTTCATGAATGTCTTTATTGCTTCCATGGTGGCCTTGGTTGTTTCTGACAACGCGTTTTACTTCATTGTCTTTTTCGAAATGATGTCGCTGGCTTCTTACTTCTTGGTGATCTCGGAACAAGATGAAAAAGCGGTAAAAGCTGGGCTGCAATATTTCTTGATAGCGCACGCGGGTTCTGTGTTGATCATGATTGCTTTCTTCATTTTGTATCGCCAATCAGGCAGCTTGAACTTCGCAGATTTCAAAACCGCTGACTTGTCACAATGGCAAGCATCGGCGGTGTTCTTGTTGGCTTTCTTTGGTTTTGGTGCCAAAGCAGGGATGATCACCTTACACGGTTGGTTGCCACAAGCTCACCCCGCAGCGCCTTCTCATGCTTCGGCATTAATGTCGGGTGTGATGGTCAAAATTGGTGTGTTCGGCATCATTAAAGTCGGTATCGATTTTCTTGGGGCAGATACGGCATGGTGGGGCTATTTGGTATTGGCCTTTGGCGGTGTGTCGTCGGTGTTAGGTGTTATGTATGCCTTGGCTGAGCACGATATCAAACGCTTGTTGGCTTACCACACGGTAGAAAACGTCGGCATTATTTTAATGGGCGTTGGCATTGGCATGATAGGTATTGCTAACGACCAACCTGTGCTGGCAACCCTAGGTTTACTCGGTGGCTTATACCACTTACTGAACCATGCGGTGTTTAAAGGACTGTTGTTCTTAGGCGCGGGCTCAATGATTTACCGTGTTCACACCAAAGACATGGAAAAAATGGGCGGTCTTGCCAAGTTAATGCCGTATACCGCGTTAGCGTTTTTGATCGGGACTATGGCGATTTCTGCCTTACCGCCGCTTAACGGCTTTGTCAGTGAATGGTTCATCTACCAGTCGCTGCTGACAATGAGCAAAGAAGGCACCTTCGCGATGTCGATTGCAGGGCCTATTGCTGTGGTGATGCTTGCCATTACTGGTGCGCTGGCCTGCATGTGTTTCGTGAAAGTGTACGGTATTTGTTTTTGCGGTGCCGCGCGAAGCGAACAAGCCACCAAAGCCACTGAAGTGCCTAAGCCTATGGTGTTTGGCACCCTGTCGTTAGCGGTACTTTGCATTGTGCTGGGTGTGGGTTCGCCTTGGATCGCACCAACGATCTCAAGTGTTGCAAGCAGCTTGGTTAATAGCGATGCCATTACGGTAACGCAAGGCGCAGCGCTTATTCCAGATAACGGCGCACAAGCGATTCTATCAACACCTGTTATTGCCCTGACGCTACTTGGGTTGATACTGGTTCCTGTACTTATTCTTTCCATCTTCAAAGGGCCGAAACTCACACGCCGCCACAACAATGATCCATGGGCGTGTGGTTATGGCTATGAAGATCGCATGACAGTGTCCGCAGGGGGCTTTACTCAGCCACTGCGTGCCATGTTTGTTCCGCTATACGCCATTCGAAATTGGTTAAATCCAGCGCCGCTGTTCGCTTTGATCCTTGAAAAGACCAAAGCAGGGGCGACGTTCATCGAACCTTTCTTTGATAACAGAGTGATATTGCCTATCGCACGTTTTGTGCTGGCTGTCGGTAAACGCCTCCAATGGCTGCAATACGGGGATTTTAGAACCTATTGCTTATACATGGTTATTGCGTTGCTGGTGCTGTTATTCATCCCCGTAGATTTAGGAGTTAACTGATGCAAGGGCTTGAGATGCCAAGTCCTGAGCTGATTGCGTTAGCTATCGTTCAGGCATTAATTATGCTGGGGCTCGCCCCCCTTGTGACAGGCTTTTCGCGTGTTCTTCGCGCCAAAATGCACTCACGTCAGGGGCCGGGTGTGCTGCAAGACTACCGAGATATCTTTAAGTTGCTTCGTCGCCAAGAAGTAGCGCCAACACCGTCAGGGGTGATTTTCAAAATCATGCCATCGGTACTGATCATCACTATGTTGTTGATTGGTATGGCGCTGCCAACGGTAACCAATTACTCGCCATTTCCAATTGCAGGGGATGTGATCACTGATATCTATTTGTTTGCCATCTTCCGCTTCTTCTTTGCTTTAGCGGGTTTGGATTCAGGCAGCATGTTTTCAGGGATCGGCTCTAGCCGTGAATTGACGCTAGGCGTGTTGGTTGAGCCGATTCTGATGTTGTCCATTTTTACGATGGCATTGGTGGTGGGCACCTCTGATCTTGGTTACATCAGTAATCATATGGCAACCGAGACATGGGCGGCTCCTGGCGCAACAGTATTAGCGGGGATTGCTTGTGCATTCGTGATCTTTATCGAAATGGGTAAGTTGCCGTTTGACTGTGCAGAAGCCGAGCAAGAGCTGCAAGAAGGGCCAATCACAGAGTACGCCGGTTCTGGTTTAGCCATGGTCAAACTCGGCCTTGGTCTAAAACAACTGGTGGTTGCTCAGCTATTCCTCGCGATTTTCATTCCGTTTGGTAAAGCCACGTCACTGACATTTCCTGCATTAGCCTCGGCTACGGGGATCTTAATGCTGAAATTGTTCGTCGTATTTTTGGTGGCTGGCGTAATTGAAAACAGCGTGGCACGAACTCGATTCTTGAAAACGCATCACCTGACTTGGGTGGGATTTGGTATCGCGGTATTAGCGTTTATCTTTTTCCTCACAGGTTTATAGGGAGCAGAGAGAAAAGTTATGGATATTATTGCTCTATTAACGATTTTCGTTCCCTTTTTAGGGGCGATCATCACAGTCTTAGTGCCTCGGCAGGCGGCGAAGTGGGTGTGTCAGCTATTCGCTGCACTTGCCTCGCTCGGTACGCTGATATTAGCCGCGGCCTTTTTTAACAGTGGCGAAACCAGCGTTACCTATCAACTGGTCATGTTTTCCCAAACGGAAATATTTGGCCTAACCATAGATAAAGTCAGCACCCTAATCGCCGTCGCGGTGGTAGTGCTGGGGCTGTTGGTTAGCATTTATTCGCTAGGCTACATGACCGAAGGCAACCGTGAACATCCCCATGAAGGTTTGCCACGTTACTACGCTTTTTTGCTGATATTTATCGGTGCAATGGCGGGTTTAGTACTGTCGTCGACCATTCTCGGTCAGTTGCTGTTCTTTGAAATCACAGGAGCCTGTTCTTGGTCGTTGATTGGTTACTACCAAAAACCGACATCGCTTAAAGCGGCACTCAAAGCCTTACTGGTGACTCACGTTGCTTCGATTGGTTTGTTTGTGGCGGCTGCGTTTGTGTTCAAAGAAACGGGGACTTTCTCGTTATCCGCTTTGGCTTCGCTATCGCCAGAAACCAAAACCATCGTGTTCTTAGGCATCTTGATGGCGGCATGGGGTAAATCAGCTCAGTTACCGCTGCATGTTTGGTTACCCGATGCGATGAATGCGCCAACGCCTGTCAGTGCTTATTTGCATGCCGCTTCCATGGTGAAAGTGGGCGTGTATATCTTTGCGCGCGCGATTATGTCGGGGGGAGACATTCCTGAAGTGATCGGGGTGATAGGTGTGACAGGGGCGATGATCACCTTGATCTACGGCTTCATCATGTACTTACCACAAACCGATATGAAGCGTTTGCTGGCGTACTCTACGATTACGCAGTTGGCTTATATCTTCCTTGCGTTGTCGCTATCTGTCTTTGGTTCCGACCTCGCTTTCGAAGGTGGGGTGACGTACATCTTTAACCATGCCTTTGCGAAGAGCTTGTTCTTCTTGGTGGCGGGTGCGCTGAGTTATACCTGTGGTACGCGTATGCTGCCAGCACTGCGCGGTATCGTGAAGAAATCGCCATTATTAGCGGTAGGTTTCTGCGTGGCAGCCTTGGCTATCACGGGTGTGCCGCCGTTCAATGGTTTCTTCAGTAAATTCCCACTGTTTGCCGCGGGTTTCACCTTATCTAGCGAACATAGCTGGTTGATGCCTGTGATGATCTTGGCTTTGGTTGAATCGGTCGCGAGCTTTGGTTGGATCTTGTACTGGTTCGGTAAAACTGTTGTTGGTGAACCTTCAGAGGCCGTCGCCACGGCTACACCTCTTCCTCGCTCCATGAGTGCCGTACTGATCATTCTGATCATTATGTCTTTCTGTTCGAGCTTTATTGCCTCTAATTGGCTGAGTTAAGGAATGACGATGAATGGAGAAATTGTAATTAATAATCTAGCTGGGCTGTTGATCGTTACCTCCTTGATGGTAATTGGGGTCAACAAGCCGCGGGTAGTGGCGATGCTGTACTCGCTACAGTCATTTGTTTTGGTGCTGACCTTTGTTGCTATCGCCAATACCGTGGATGCGCCGCAACTTTATCACTGGTCGATCACGGCCTTTATTACCAAGGTGATCGCACTGCCTGCGCTGCTGTATTACGCCTTTAGCAAGATGTATGACGCTGAAGCCAATAAGCCCGTTATCCACTTTGCGTGGTTGGTCATTATTGGTGGGGTGATCACCTTACTGAGCTTCTTGGCGGTGGAATCTGTGCAGCTTCCTTTGGTTGCACATTTAAAACCGGCATTGGCGGTATCGCTAGGTCACTTCTTCTTAGGGTTGCTGTGTATTGTCAGTCAGCGAAACATTCTTAAGCAGTTGTTTGGTTACTGCTTGATGGAAAATGGCTCGTCACTGACTTTGGCACTGCTTGCCAATAAAGCCCCTGGGCTGGTGGAGATTGGCGTCACCATTGATGCGGTGTTTGCGGTGATCTTCATGATTATTCTGGTTAGGCAGATTTACACCAAGTTACATACCTTGGATGCCCAGCAACTCACTACGTTAAAGGGGTAATATTCATGTCTTCTTCACTTTTACTCCCATTGCTTCTGGCTGTGCCGTTTGTGGCTGGGATTGTCTCTTTTCTCTCTTATTGGGGAGGTAAGGGGTTAAGACAATTAGCCATCGGAGCACATGTTATTAGCATGATGGCTGTGTTGGCGATTTCGTGGACGCTGGCTGCGGATGTGTTTATCGATGGTCCTATTTTTGCGGCTCATCAATGGCTGTACTTAGACAGTTTATCGGCGTTGTTTACTGCTTTACTGGCTTTAGTCGGGCTATTAACCGGTTTTTATTCGATTGGCTATATCGGCCATGAGTTTAAAGAAGGGGAGTTATCGGCGAAGAAAGTCGCGCTGTACTACGGCTTATTTAACTTCTTTCTCGCCACTATGCTGGTGGCAGTTACTGCGAATAACGTGATCATGATGTGGGTGGCGATTGAAGCAACCACCATCAGTTCGGTGTTCTTAGTCGGTTTATACGGTCAACGTTCATCGCTGGAAGCGGCGTGGAAATACATCATCATCTGTAGTGTCGGTGTGGCATTTGGGCTGTTTGGCTCGATCATGGCGTACTCCAATGCAGCGGCTGTGTTTAGCGACCCATCAACAGCGATTTTCTGGACTGAAATTCATCAACACGCCAACTTGCTGGATCCGACCTTGGTCCATATCTCATTCATCTTCATTTTGATTGGGTTTGGTACTAAAACGGGTCTATTCCCAATGCATGCGTGGCTACCCGATGCGCACTCCGAAGCGCCAAGCCCTGTCAGTGCCTTGTTGTCTGCGGGTCTACTTAACTGTGCATTATTGGTCATCCTGCGTTATTACATCATCACAGTAAAAGCGATTGGTCCGCAGTTTCCGCAAATGCTGATGATGGTGTTTGGCTTTATGTCGGTGGCTGTTGCGGCATTCTTCATTATTACCCAGCGCGACCTTAAACGCTTACTCGCCTATTCGAGTGTCGAGAACATGGGGCTGATCACGCTGGCGATCGCGCTTGGTCCTTTAGGGATTTTAGCGGGGCTATTGCATGTGATTAACCACAGCTTGGGTAAAACCCTAATGTTCTGTGGATCGGGCAATATCTTGTTGAAATACGGCACCCGTGACATGGACACAGTGAAAGGGGTCTTAAAAGTCGCCCCTATCACAGGTGTATTGATGGGCATGGGCGCATTGGCGCTAGGTGGTGTACCACCGTTTAATTTATTCATCAGTGAATTCATGGTGGTGACCGCAGGTATTGGTAGCAATCACACGATGATGACAGTGGTGCTCTTGTTCTTACTGACCGTGGTGTTAGCAGGGCTTGCGCGCATGGTGGCGGGGTGTGTACTGGGGCCAAAACCTGAGTTGGTTGAAAAAGGCGAACTGGGCGTGATGACCTTGGCACCAATGATTGTACTGATTGTACTCATGCTGGTAATGGGAACCCATATTCCTAAGCCTATTCTGCACGGTTTAGATCGCGCGGCCTTGGTGGTACTTGATAGCCAAGAAGAAACCATGATCGATGCCTTAAACCTACCTTGGCAAATGCAGCCATCTGTTTCAGTCGATACAACCCCATCTTCTGTTGCCCTACATAAAGAGAGATAAGCGAGTGGATACTTTAGAACTCAATACTAAACAAAATAACAAGCAGGGCTACGGCTATATCGCAGGCGTTCGCCAATTCTTTCCTAGCGCTATTATCGATGAAGAATGGCAAACCCACAATCAAGTCACGATTACGGTAAAAGCGACGGCGTTGATCGATGTGATGAAGTGGTTGTACTACGACCAAGGTGGTTGGCTTACTGTTTCTTTCGGTAATGACGAGCGCTCGCTTAACGGCCATTTTGCTGTTTACCACGCAATGTCGATGGAAGGTGAAGTTAAAAGTTGGGTGACGGTCAAGGTATTAGTCGATGCGGTAAGCCAAGAATTCCCATCAATTACTCCTGTGATCCCTGCCGCGGTGTGGGGCGAACGTGAAGTACGTGACATGTATGGTTTGCGTCCAGTAGGCCTGCCCGATGAGCGCCGCTTGGTTTTACCCGATGATTGGCCTGACGACCTTCACCCTTTGAGAAAAGATGCGATGGATTATCGTCAACGTCCGATGCCGACCACAGAAACGGAAACCTATAAGTTCGATAATCAACTAGGTGATGATAAAAACCGCATTGTGCCAGTTGGTCCATTGCACATTACGTCTGATGAACCGGGGCATTTTCGCTTATTCGTTGATGGTGAAGACATTGTCGATGCGGATTACCGCATGTTCTATGTCCATCGTGGGATGGAAAAGCTGGCTGAAACCCGTATGGGCTATAACGAGGTCGCATTTCTGACTGATCGCGTGTGTGGAATTTGTGGCTTCACCCATAGCGTGGGTTACAGCAATTCGGTTGAAAACGCCTTGGATATCCCAGTACCAGCGCGGGCGAAAATGATCCGTACCGTATTACTGGAAGTGGAGCGTTTACATAGCCACATGCTGAACATAGGGCTATCCAGCCACTTTGTTGGGTTTGATACGGGCTTTATGCAGTTCTTCCGTGTTCGTGAAAAAACCATGGAAATGGCAGAGCTCTTAACGGGCGCCCGTAAAACCTATGGTTTGAACCTGATTGGTGGTGTTCGTCGCGATATTTTGCAATCACACCGTGCTAAAGGGATTGCACTGGTTCGCCAGGTACGCCAAGAGTTTAAAGGTTTGGTCGATATGCTGCTTAGCACGCCAAACATTGAACAACGTATCGTTGGGGTTGGGATCTTATCTAAAGATATCGCCCGTGATTACAGCCCAGTAGGGCCATTGATCCGCGGTAGTGGTTTTAAGCGTGATGCACGTATTGTTCACCAGCAATCGCTTGAAGCTTATGGTGATGTACCGTTCGAGCTGCAAGCCTTTGATGGCGGAGATGTGCAATCTAGGGTGATGGTGCGGATCAAAGAAGTATTTGATTCACTCAATATTATCGAATACGGGTTAGACACTTTACCGAGTGGCGCCTTGTTGACAGAAGGCTTCACCTATACCCCGAACAAATTTGCCCTTGGTTTCACTGAAGCACCGCGTGGTGAAAACGTTCACTGGAGTATGACGGGGGATAACCAAAAACTGTTCCGCTGGCGTTGTCGTGCAGCAACATACGCCAACTGGCCGACGTTACGTTATATGTTACGCGGTAACACTGTCTCTGATGCGCCACTTATCATAGGTAGTTTGGATCCATGCTACTCCTGTACCGACCGTGTGACGCTGGTGGATACCAAAAAACGCAAGTCGACCACAGTGTCTTACAAAGAAATAGAACGTTATGGCATTGAGCGGAAAAACTCACCACTCAAGTAGGAGGCTAAGAGATGTTTAAATTAATAAAAACCATCATTAAAGCCGGCGAAAGTACGACAAAGTATCCTTTTGCACCGCTTGAAGTGAGTGACGATTTTCGTGGTAAACCTGAATATAACCCAGAGCAGTGTATTGCTTGCGCTGCCTGTACGCGTGCGTGCCCAGCTAATGCGTTGATTATGGAAACTGATGCCGAACAAGGAACTCGTCGTTGGCAGTTATCCATTGCTCGCTGCATTTTCTGTGGTCGCTGTGAAGAAGTGTGCCCAACCCAAGCGATCAAGTTATCGAAAGAGTTTGAGCTGGCAGTCACTAATAAAAAAGACCTGTATCAAGAAGCAAATTTTTCTCTTACTCAATGTCGTGAGTGCGGTATCGGTTTTGCGCCGCGAAAAGCGGTTGAATATGCATTGGACTTATTAAAACAGGGCGGTATGAGTGAAGAGCAGTTTGAAGTGCGTCGTCAGCAGCTTGAAACCTGTCCTGATTGTCGTCGTAAACAAAACATGCTGGACGGTGGCAATATTTTGCTTGGTAAAAATGTTCTCCATGCCAAGCAATTAAATAAGGAAGTGTCAGATGAAAGGAATTAAGAAAATTGTCGGCACTGCCCATACGGCGGCTCAGCCGCTTGAGCTTGATCCTCATGCCGCGAAATTAAAAAGTACCTTGCTGAATGATATTAAGCGCTCGGCGTATGTGTATCGGGTTGACTGTGGGGGCTGTAACGCCTGCGAAATTGAAATTTTTGCCGCAACCACCCCCGTATTTGATACCGAGCGCTTTGGTATCAAGGTGGTGGCTTCACCGCGTCATGCCGATATTTTGCTGTTTACGGGGGCAGTGACCCGCCCAATGCGAATGCCTGCACTGCGTGCTTATGAAGCGGCACCTGATCCAAAAATCGTGGTGTCTTACGGCGCTTGTGGCTGTGATGGCGGTATTTTCCACGACCTTTATGGCGTGTGGGGCGGGACGGATAAGATCATTCCCGTTGATGTTTATATTCCGGGCTGTCCCCCAACACCTGCGGCAACCATTTATGGGTTCGCGATGGCGTTAGGTTTGCTTGATCAAAAACTCAAAGCTGAAGTGCATTTTGAAGACCCAACAGAGCGGGTCACCTTGAAACATACGGGGATCCCACTGGAGCTAAAAGTGTTGATTGAACGCGAAGCGCGTCTTTTAGCTGGGTATCGCCATGGTCAGCAAATTGCTGATGAATTTATGGATTTGCTAGTGAGTTGTACCCCAGACGATGTTGATAGCAAAGTGAACCAGTTTATGGTCGAAAAAAACGATCCTCGTCTGCATGAAATTATCGAAAGTTTGTACCGCGTTTCACTTGCCCATATGAGCGGGCAATCAATAGGTGAACAAGCAAGTGGTGCGACACCGAATAGTGCGACGAAAAGCGCAGAGAAGACTAAGCAGTCTGAATCGACTGAACTCGTGACGGATTAGAGGCCAGTATGTCAGAAGAAGTAAAAGAGGCCGAACAAGCGCTAAAAGCTGACAATGTCATGTTTTATGCGCTTAGCCGTAAGTTTGTTGATGAGCAATATGATGTACCCGAAGAAGCCAAGCAAGTGTTGTATTACAGCCTTGCTATTGGTCACCACCTTGGTGTCGTCGATTGCTTGAAAACCGTATTGCAATGCACCAGAGACGAATACAAAGCTTGGATAGAGAAGTTACCTAAAGAGAGTGAAGCCTACCGAAAGATGGCGGGCTTTTTCACCTTTGGTGAAATCACCATTTATCCCGATCATCTTCACATGCTAGCGGGGGCTTTCTCGAACATTCCTGTTGAAGAGCAAGATGAAAAGCAACAAGCCTTAACCGCAGGATTGATTGAAGTACTGACCGAGATTTACCACGAACCCACAATGTATTTAATGGTGAGAAGTCGCTAATGAGCAAAAATATCGTATTAACCGTTGGCAACAGCATGATGGGTGACGATGGCGCTGGCCCGCTATTAGCGGAAATGATGCAGCAAAATCCGGTGGCCGATTGGGTTGTGATTGATGGTGGCAGTGCCCCTGAAAACTATGTTCATCAGATCAGAGAGCTATCCCCCGCACGAGTCTTAATCATCGATGCCGCCGAAATTGGCGAGAAAGCAGGGGAGATCAGGATTATTGAACCTGATCAAATTGCTGAAATGTTCATTATGTCGACCCATTGCTTGCCGCTTAATTTCTTGATTGAAGAGCTGGAAACCTTTGTGCCTGAAGTCACCTTTGTTGGCATTCAGCCAGCCATAGTTGCGTTCTCGTTCCCCATGACAGACATGGTGCGCGACGCTGTGACAACCGTGTATCAATCATTGCCGACTTGGCAAGGTAATGGTGGTTTTGCGGCGGTATAAATATCCGCTATTTGTGTTCGTCATTTCTGATGACGAAGTGTCGATGTCGACATCGACACTTCTTTACTTGAGGTATTTGGAGGCTGTTGTTATTCCAACCCTATTGATAAATCAATGCGTTATGATGTTTTAAACGGTGAATTAAAAATTGGTACACCTTATGCATTATACGAATTGGTGTCATGGATATTTTCGACAGCTTATTGGAAGTAAGTGAGAAAAAGAAAGAGGATAGTGTCATGAACAGGTTTGTTTTCGCAGACCCCAATCGTTGTATAGGATGCCGTACCTGTGAAGTGGCATGCGTACTTTCTCATTCAGAAGAGAACTCTGTCTCATCGATTGATCCTGCACGATTTCATCCGCGCTTAAAGTTGATTAAAAACGCGAAAGTAACGACACCCGTATTATGTCGCCAATGTGAAGACGCACCTTGTGCACAAGTGTGTCCGAACAACGCCATAGTGTCGGAAGATAACCAAATCAAAGTTATTCAGTCTCGTTGCATTGGTTGCAAAACGTGTGTGATTGCGTGCCCATATGGTGCGATGGCTGTTGTCAGCGATATGGTTGATAACGGTGCAGACTCAGCGCTTTTCAAAATGAAAGTGCCAAAGGCGCAGGCGCTTAAATGTGATTTATGTAGTGGGAGCAGTACGGGTCCCGCATGTGTTCAGGTATGTCCGACTAACGCCCTACAGTTAATCGAAGCTGAAGACATAGAGAAGATAGCGAAGAAAAAACGCGAAGCCGCTGCAGAGTCAATTGCCGCAGTTGCTGCTTTGTAAATGTTATAACAAGTGAGAGTGTTATGGAAAAAACAATAGTTGTCTGTCCCTACTGTGGAACGGGCTGTAAGCTCAACTTATTGACAGAAAATGGCAAAGTAGTTGGAGCAGAAGCGGCAAACGGCCGTACTAACGAAGGTGAACTTTGTTTAAAAGGTTACTACGGTTGGGACTTCTTAAACGATACTAATTTACTGACGCCGCGTTTGAAAAATCCGATGATCCGTCGTCATAAAGACGCAGCGCTTGAAGTGGTTTCATGGGATGAAGCGATTTCATTTGCCAGTGAAAAATTACTGAGCATCAAGAAAGAATTTGGTCCTGATGCGATCATGACAACAGGTTCTGCCCGTGGGCCGGGTAACGAAGCCAACTATGTAATGCAAAAATTTGCCCGTGCAGTTATAGGGACTAACAACGTCGACCACTGCGCCCGGGTTTGACACGCTCCATCAGTCTCCGGTCTGGAGGCGACAGTAGGTAATGGCGCAATGAGCAACGCGATTACTGAAATTCAAGATACAAAATGCTTATTGGTGTTTGGCTACAACGCAGCAGATTCTCATCCTGTAGTGGCGAAACATATTCTTAAAGCCAAAGCTAACGGCGCGAAAGTGATTGTTTGTGACCCTCGGATGGTTGAAACAGCACGTATTGCCGATCAGTGGTTACCACTGAAAAATGGTTCAAACATGGCCTTAGTGAATGCGTTCGCGAACGTATTGATTGAAGAAGGTCTCTATAAACGCGATTACGTTGAACAGTACACTGAAGGTTTCGAGGCGTACCGTCAACAAGTGGCGAAATACACTCCAGAATACGTTGAATCTATTACTGGCCTGAAAGCGAGTGATATCCGTCTTGCAGTGCGTACTTACGCGAAATCGCCTGAATCTATGATCCTTTGGGGCATGGGTGTGACCCAGTTTGGTCAAGCGGTTGATGTGGTTAAAGGGCTTGCCAGCCTAGCCTTGATGACAGGTAACTTTGGTCGTCGCGGTGTGGGTGTTGGTCCTGTTCGTGGTCAGAACAACGTACAAGGTACCTGTGATATTGGCATGCTACCTAACCGCTACCCAGGCTACCAAGATGTGGAAGATGAGAATGTCCGCTCCAAGTTTGAACATGCTTGGGGAGTGAAATTGCCATCTAAACCGGGGTACCGTTTAACTGATTTGAACCACAAAGTGGCAGATGGCGAATGTAAAGCCTTCTACATTTTTGGTGAAGACCCAGCGCAAACCGAAGCGGACTTAGCCGCTTTACGTAAAACGTTGCGTGCGATGGATTTGGTGATTGTTCAAGATATCTTCATGACCCAAACCGCCGAAATGGCCGATGTTATCTTCCCAGCGACAAGTTGGGGTGAACATGAAGGTGTGTACAGCAGCGCCGACCGTGGTTTCCAACGCTTCTATAAAGCGGTAAATCCACCTGAAAATGTCAAAGTTGACTGGGAAATCTTCAGTTTGATGGCTACAGCGATGGGTTACCCAATGTCGTACAGCAACACCCAAGAAATCTGGGATGAAGTACGAGCATTGTGTCCAAGTTTTGCTGGGGCGACCTATGAAAAAATGGCGGGCCTTAAAAGTGTTCAATGGCCATGTCCAACAGAAGATCACCCTGGGACTTCCTTCTTGTTCGAAGGTAACGTCTTTAAAACACCGAGTGGTAAAGGGCAGTTGTTTGCAACGGAATGGCGCGCGCCACTTGAGCAGCCTGATAGTGATTATCCGTTTGTACTTTCAACAGTACGTGAAGTTGGCCACTATTCATGCCGTTCTATGACAGGTAACTGTAAAGCGCTGCAGACATTAGCAGATGAACCTGGCTATGTTCAGCTTCACCCTGACGATGCCAAATCGCTAAACATTGCTGATCAGCAACTGGTATGGGTGTCTTCTCGTCGAGGAAAAGTCATCAGTCGTGCAGCAGTAAACGAGCGTGTTAACCGTGGTGTGGTTTACATGACTTACCAATGGTGGATTGGTGCTTGTAACGAGTTAACCATAGAACATGTTGATCCAATTTCTAGCACCCCTGAATATAAATATTGTGCCGTTAACGTTGAGAAAATCGTTGATCAAAGTTGGGCCGAAAACCATGTTCAGGTCGAATACAGCGCACTGAAATTGAAGTTAAAAAAGGCAGCATTAGCAACATCATAATGCTGTCGTACCCAAGCAAGGTTATGTAGAAAGCATAACTAGCAGGGGGTGAGCTGAAATATTGATGTGGCAATCGTGACGGTTGCCACATTGATACAAGTACGAGTAAGTGGCGTACTACTAAAGAGTTATCAAGTTGAGCTGTATCAATGTACAACTATATTGCTAGTGTAACCTCTTGATAATGTTGTTTGTATTGGATTATGGATAGTATGCAGAGGACAAAGAATGCACCCTTAATCGAGAGTATCTCTGCCAAGTGGGATGATGATTTTCAAGAGCTAGCGCAAGTACTGTTAACCGCCACAGATATTCCATCTTTCATACTTTGTTTGAATAGGATTGAATTTCATTTTGTGCCGATTAATCGGATTAATTTGATCCTTCATGAAAACAATGAAGATCGTAGCTCCTTGGTTTATGTTTCACCTGAAGATGCCCACGAGCCTAAGTTGGTTGAACTTAATTACTGTTTGCCAGAGCATGATGATGGTGATAATGAAATCGTTAATTATTTAAGTGACGGTGAATTTTTTAGTTCATACCCGAGCTTAGTGAAAAATGAGCTATATAAGAATTTAAGAATGTATTGTCAGTTTCCACTGACAACATTAACTAAACATTATGGTGGGGTTGAATTTCTCATCAATAATGAAATAAAGTTTGATGACAACACGCTAGAAAAACTAAAGCAATTATCATCTATTATTGCCTTTGCGTTAGAAGCGGTTGTTGAAAGGGAAGCTTTTTTAAGTAACGAAGAAGAGTCGACAGGGAGCCTTGACGAAAATAAAATATTAGTCGACATCACAAACGCAGTTATTAGTCAGGTTGAAGTGAAAGATCTGACCAGAACCTTATTTGAACATTTAAAGAAGTATTTTAACATTGAGTGCTTCAGCTTAATGTCGTCAGAAAATACAACCGAAAGATTTTGTTGTTATGACGCCGATAATGTGGAATCAAGCAATGTAAAATGCATCGTTCAGCACACCCAGTTTGAAGATACACCCGCTTCTTGTGTGTTAGAAACAATGCAGCCTTTTATATTTAATAAGGACGACATTCCTGATTTAAGTTTGTCGTATAAAGATTGCAGTAAGTTAATACCTCAAAGATTACAATCGGCTTGTATATTGCCTTTGATTTTCCGTCATAAAGTCATGGGAGCGATGAAGCTTGTTCATCGCGATAAAGATTATTTTCAAAGTTGTAACTTGGCGTTGTTCCATCAAATTGCAGCACGTGCAGCAATGGCGATGGCTAACTTTCAAACCAACCAAGAAGTAATGTCATTAGCCAGTGTTGGTGATGTTATTAAGTTAAATGATGAAGAGCCAAAGCATGAAGTGTTCAATGACATCATAAGCCAAAGTGGCATTATGAATGACGTGCTACAAAAAGTGCTTATGGTCGCAGATAGCGATTGCACTGTACTGATTTTAGGCGAGACAGGCACAGGTAAAGAACTGATTGCTAAAGCTATTCATGATTTAAGTCACCGCAGTAACAAAGACATGGTGAAAATGAATTGTTCGGCGGTGCCGTCAGGTTTGTTTGAAAGTGACTTGTTTGGCCACGAAAAAGGGGCATTCACAGGGGCTTTATCAAACCGGATTGGTCGATTTGAACGGGCTAATAAAGGGTCACTGTTTCTTGATGAAGTCGGTGATATGCCGATAGAACTTCAGCCTAAATTGTTGCGAGTGTTGCAAGAAAAAGAAGTGGAAAGAATAGGTCGACACCAGTTGATCCCTGTGGATGTTAGGTTGATCGCTGCGACTAACTGTGACCTGTTGGAAATGGTACAAAATAAAGAATTTAGAAGTGATTTGTACTATCGATTGAATGTGTTTCCAATTGTATTACCGCCATTAAGAGAAAGGCGCGAAGACATTCCATTGTTAGCAAAACATTTCACCCGTGTCATTGCTAAACAGATGAAGCGGAATATTACCAGTATTCCCGCAGAAACGGTACGTTTGCTCTCTTTGCTACCTTGGCCTGGTAATATAAGAGAATTAAGGAATGTCATAGAACGAGCGGTAGTGATAACACGCGGCAATGTTTTAAATCTGCCCGCAGATGAATTAAAAGCATTGCTACCTAAAAGTGATAATTTTTCAGAATCACAAGAGATAACAGAAGACATTGAAACGCTAGTTGAAAGAGATGATTTGTCGACAGTTAAAAATATAGAGCGTGAACATATTATTCAAGTTCTAAAAGAAACAAATGGGATTGTTGCTGGGCCTAAAGGTGCCGCTGTTCGGTTGGGACTAAAACGTACCACCTTATTATCACGCATGCAGCGGCTAGGTATTTCATCAAAATCATTTACCAATAATGGGTAATTAGCTTTTACGATAGATTGTTGAGGCTAATTACTATCTGAATTAATGAATAAGCCAGGATGGTTTATAATGCACGAAGTATTACAGTGTGAAGAACATGCCTGCGTGTATGACTCTCACAAGGTCTCTCGCTATCGTAAAAATACGTTCGATAAAGATGAATTTGATAATTTAGCCTCTGAATCTGCGGTCGCACTGGTTTATAACGGTATTTCACATACTGTACTAATGTGCTCTGCCACCGAGCTAGAAAACTTGGCGATAGGTTTTTCTTTATCGGAAGGCATTATTCAACACTATCGTGATATTCACGATATTGACATTGTTCACACCGTGAAAGGCATCGAGCTACATATCGAATTGTGCAACCGCTGTTTTGAACAGTTGAAACATGTCAGACGCACTATGGCGGGTCGAACAGGTTGTGGCATTTGTGGTACAGAGCAGCTTGATCAAGTTGTTAGGCCGCTTTCTACTGTGGGTAATCAACTGACGATGGACATCGCGAGCTTTGACAGTGCGTTGCAAGAACTCAAGCAGCATCAGCAGCTCAATAATATTACTGGAGCGACCCATGCTGCCGCTTATCTTTCGCCAAATGGTGAGATTGTTGCGATCCAAGAAGATATAGGTCGTCATATTGCGCTGGATAAACTGATTGGCTATATCATCAAAAATAAATTAGAAGGTGGGGCGATTTTAGTAACCAGCCGCGCCAGTTTTGAAATGGTGCAAAAAGCCGTTATTGCGGGTGTTGAAATCTTATTTGCGATATCAGCTGCGACCATGATGGCCGTGGAATTAGCACAACAATCGAACCTGACTTTAGTGGGTTTTTGTCGCCCAGGACGTGCCGATGTGTACACGCACCCAGAGCGGGTGACATGCCACCAATAGTTTGTCGGTAAGTATTTTACTTCATTCTTTTATCGTATTTATAAGTAGGCACTTAAAATGAAAAAAACACATTTGGGCTGCATTTCAGCAGCGTTGTTGATCGCGTCACCACTGGCTTCTGCGCATGTTGGTGTTCATGGTTTGCATAATTCATTTCTAGAAGGTTTTGTTCACCCTTTCTTTGGCCTTGATCACTTAGTGATGTTACTGGCTATGGGGTTTGTTGCTCGCCAAGCAAACAGTGTAAAAAAAGGCTTTGCTTTGATGGCATCTGTGCTTGGTTTTATGTTCGCTGGTGTACTGTTAGGTGAGTTGAGCGGTGCAATTACAGGGATGGAAACCTTGATTTTAGGCTCGGTGTTTGTGGTTGCGGCGACGATGTGGAAAATGCGCAATAAAGAAACAAGTCTCACCAACACTGTCTTACTTAGCCTTTCTGTAACTTTAGTACTGTTCCACGGTTGGGCGCACGGTGCTGAACTGGGTGGTGCGGTGTTAATGGAATTTGCACCGGGCATGTTATTAGCATCGACCATTATCGTTTCTTTGGGCTACCAACTTGCGCGCTTTATTCCCACTCGTTTCATGGCGCCAGTGGTTGCCGCGAGCGGTGCGTGTATTGCTTTACTTAGTTAAAGCCAGCTCAAGCTATATACATAAGCCCTCGAGAGTCGGGGGCTTTTTAATGCAACAAAACAAAGAGCACCTGTGCGTTGTACTCATCTTCATGTTATCTGTCTTTTCGACATCAAGACTCACCCCATAACGCCTTCCATCATAAGTCTCCCTTCATCGTGTTTCTCTTCGTAATGTCTTTCGTTGTCATTTGTGCTTTAAAACGACCTATTTCTCTAAAAACGACCTGATGCTTTAAAACGGCCATAGCTCTAAAAATAATCTATTGCTTTAAAAGTGACCAACTTCCGAGTGAGGATGATGTGTAGAGTTAAAATGTTTAGTGAGCTAAACAATTTCTATGGTTGTTTTTTCTGAGCACTCAAACGATGTGCTTACCATGATTCATGTCGGCTTGATGTATTTCAGGGTTGAAATGCAAGTTTCGCCATTATCTTGCTGTTTATATTGATTTTATTGTAGTTATCTTGTCATCGTATTTGGCTCGGATAGTTCTTTTTTACTTTTGGTGGGTGACGGTAAAGTGGTCGTTTGGTTGTGGTTTTTTGTCATGTTTGTAACTTATTTGTGAGTTAAATAATTTGAGTTCTAATTTATTTCGTGTACTTTATATTTAACTAAGCGTTCAATTAAAAATAAAAGGTCGAAGTAATGCCTAAGGTAGGGATGCCAAAAATACGCAAACCTCAGCTTGTTCAAGCCACCATGACGGTGATTGATCGGGTCGGGTTACATTCAGCGAGCATTTCATTAATTAGCAAAGAAGCGGGTGTATCAACTGGAATTATTAACCATTACTTTGGTGGAAAGCATGGCCTGCTTGAAGAAACCATGCGTGAAATATTACGCCAGTTGTCGGTAACCATAACGGCTAGATTGCGCGAATTGCCAGCAGATGCTCACCTGCAACGCATTAACGCGATCATTGACGGTAATTTTGTTGGCTACCAAGCCGAGAGCAAAGTGGCCAAAACCTGGTTAGCATTTTGGTCATACTCTGTACACGACCCTGAATTAAAAAGGCTGCAACGTGTTAATGAAAAGCGCTTGTTATCTCATCTTAAAATTGAACTCAAAGCCTTATTTAACAAAGACCAAGCTGAGCTAATTGCGCATGGTATCGCGGCTTTAATTGATGGTATTTGGTTGCGAGGGACGCTCAACCCTGAAGGCATAGATGCAAGCAAAGCTGAATTGATTATCAATGATTATTTAGATAAGCAACTTACTTTCTATTCACAACAATAACGAAAAGTCAGATCTTCACATGGAAATGAAATCACTGTATATCGATGGACGCGCTTATGCTGCGACATCGGGAGAAACCTTTACTACCTATAATCCAGCCAATGGCGAACCGATCGCCAATATTGGACAGGCGAGTCAGCAAGACGTTGATCATGCCGTTGATGTTGCCCAAAAAGGGTTTGCGGTTTGGTCTGCAATGACGGCACTAGAACGCAGTCGAATTTTACTTAAAGCGGTGAGTATTCTCCGCAGTCGCAACGATGAATTAGCGAAACTTGAAGTGGCTGATACAGGAAAACCACTGCAAGAAGCGTTAGAAGTCGATATTGCGAGTGGCGCGGATGTGATTGAATACTACGCCGGCCTTGCCCCGACATTGCAGGGAGAGCAACAACCACTTAGCGAGAGCCAATTCTTTTACACTCGCCGTGAACCGTTAGGCGTCTGTGCTGGGATTGGGGCGTGGAACTATCCGATCCAAATCGCAATGTGGAAATCGGCTCCTGCTTTAGCAGCGGGTAACGCCATGATTTTTAAACCTTCAGAAGAAACCCCACTTACGGCACTAAAGCTGGCTGAAATATTCACCGAAGCTGGGCTACCAGATGGTGTATTTAATGTTGTTCAAGGTGATCACCGTGTTGGCCAAATGCTCACCGCTCATCCTGATATTGCAAAGATCTCGTTCACAGGCGAATCAGGCACTGGCAAGCGAGTGATGGCAGATAGCGCTAAAACGCTTAAACAAGTCACTATGGAGCTGGGTGGTAAATCGCCAATGCTTGTTTTTGCCGATGCGAAACTCGATGACGCTGTTTCTGCTGCAATGGTGGCGAACTTTTACACCCAAGGTGAAGTCTGCACGCATGGTACGCGAGTTTTTGTGCATGAGTCTATTTACCCTGCGTTTATCGCACAGCTAAAAACGCGGACGGAAAAACTCTTAGTGGGGGATCCACTAGATATGGATACCCAAGTCGGCGCACTGATCTCCAAAGACCATCTCGCTAAAGTATTGGCTGCTATCGAGCATGCAAAACAAAGTGGTGCGACTTTACTGACGGGGGGGTATCAGGTGACAACACACGGTTTAGACAAAGGTAACTTTGTTGCCCCTACGGTTTTTGTTGATTGTGACGATGCGATGCCACATGTCCAAAGTGAGATCTTTGGCCCTGTTATGTCTGTACTGACATTTACAGATGAACAAGAGGTTATCACTCGCGCAAACAATACTGATTATGGCTTAGCCGCAGGGGTATTCACTCAAAACCTCTCTCTTGCTCACCGTGTGATTCATCAGCTACAAGCTGGAATTTGTTGGGTTAATACGTGGGGTGATTCGCCAGCAGAAATGCCCGTTGGCGGTTATAAACACTCAGGTGTTGGCCGTGAAAATGGACCTGAAACACTTCGCCATTACACCCAAACAAAAAGTGTACTTATCGAGCTAGGCAGCTTCGCCAGCCCTTACGCTTAACCCTACTTTCGGAGAGACAAAAATGGAACAAGGCTACGATTATATTATCGTCGGCGCGGGCTCGGCTGGCTGCGTGTTGGCAGATAGGCTAACTGAAAGTGGTAAAAACCAAGTGTTATTGCTTGAAGCTGGAGGCACGGACAAGAGTATTTTTATTCAGATGCCAACAGCGCTTTCTTATCCCATGAATTCAGAAAAATATGCTTGGCAGTTTGAAACCAAGCAAGAAGATGGGCTCGATGGTCGCAAACTCCACTGCCCAAGAGGCAAAGTGTTAGGCGGAAGTTCTTCAATCAATGGCATGGTGTATGTGCGTGGTCATGCTTGTGACTTTGATGAGTGGGAAACGCAAGGTGCCTCGGGGTGGAACTATCAAGCGTGTTTACCGTATTTTCGCCGAGCAGAATCTTGGATTGGGGGCGAAGACCAGTACCGAGGAGGACAAGGGCCTGTTGGTACTTGTAATGGTAACGACATGCAGCTAAATCCACTTTATCAGGCCTTCATTGATGCAGGTAAAGAGGCGGGATACCCAGAAACACCAGACTACAACGGCTACCAGCAAGAAGGCTTTGGCCCGATGCACATGACGGTAGATAAAGGGATCCGAGCTTCCACATCGAATGCCTATTTAAGGCGTGCGCTAAAGCGTTCAAACCTCACGCTAATGAAAGGTGTTGTGGCGCGCAAAGTGCTATTGGAAGGCGGTTCACAAGGCAATTCACAAGATAGGTCTCAATGTGTTTCACAAGATAGCTCTCAAGGCTCGGTACACGGTAAGAAAGCCATTGGTGTCGAGTTTGAGAAAGCCGGTAAATTACACCGACATTATGCCAATAAAGACGTGATCTCTTGCGCTGGCTCTATTGGTTCGCCGCAATTGTTGCAGCTTTCTGGTATTGGACCAAAGGCGGTGCTTGACGAAGCTGGTGTCGAAGTGCAACACGCTTTACCTGGTGTAGGACAGAACCTGCAAGATCACCTCGAAGTGTATTTTCAATACCATTGCCAACAAGCTATCACCCTTAACAGTAAGCTTGGCTTGGTTAGCAAGGGGTTGATCGGTACTGAGTGGATCTTGACGCGTAAAGGGCTAGGCGCAACCAATCATTTTGAATCTTGTGGTTTTATTCGTTCTCGTAAAGGGTTGAAGTGGCCAAATATTCAATATCACTTCTTGCCTGCTGCAATGCGATACGACGGCCAAGCCGCGTTTGATGGTCATGGCTTTCAAGTGCATGTAGGGCCGAATAAACCGCAAAGCCGTGGTTCGGTGTCGATTGCATCATCAAACCCGCACGACAAACCTAATATTGCCTTTAACTACATTTCCACCGCGCAAGATCGTCAGGATTGGCGTGACTGTATTCGCTTAACGCGCGAGATATTACAACAGCCCGCCATGGATGCATTCCGTGGCGATGAAATTCAACCCGGGCTTGATGTGACCAGTGATGCCGCAATCGATGAATGGGTAAAGCAAAATGTAGAAAGTGCTTATCACCCGTCTTGTACCTGCAAAATGGGGGCTGACGATGACCCCATGGCGGTACTAAATGAAGCGTGCCAAGTGCGCGGCATTGATAACTTGCGGGTGGTTGATTCATCAATTTTTCCGACTATTCCTAACGGTAACCTGAATGCGCCAACCATTATGGTTGCAGAGCGTGTGTCGGACATGATGTTGAATAACCCCTTGCTAGCCTCAACGAACTTGCCTGTTTGGATTGCACCTGAATGGCAAGAGAAGCAACGCATTAAAAAACCAAAAAGAGAAATGGAATCAGCATCTTAACTGGTCAAGTTGTTAACTAACCAACTTGTTAACTTAGCTGATCGCCAAACAATGAGTTTATTAAGTAAGTCAGTAATCATTACAAGGAAAATAACATGTCTATGATGACAAAAACGCTCTCAACACTTGCTCTTAGTACATTTGCGCTAAATGCTTATGCCAATCAATGTGACACCGTGCGATTCGCCGATGTCGGCTGGACAGACATTACGGCCACAACAGCAGTTACAACAGAATTGCTGCAAGGGTTAGGTTATCAAACCAAAACGGATTTGCTTTCTGTCCCTGTTACCTACTCATCAATGGCAAACGGTGATATCGATATCTTCCTTGGTAATTGGATGCCCACTATGGAGGGAGATATCGCTAAATATCGTGAGGATGGCAGTGTCGAAACCGTTCGCGCTAATCTGGAGGGGGCAAAGTACACCTTAGCTGTACCTAAGTATGTGTACGACGCTGGGGTAAAAAGCTTTGCTGACTTAGAAAAATATGCCGATAAATTCAAAGATCGTATTTATGGTATCGAACCTGGCAATGATGGTAACCGCCTGATTCAAGACATGATCGATGATGGGGCATTTGGACTCAAAGATTTTAACTTAGTGGAGTCGAGTGAAGCGGGCATGGTGTCACAAGTCACGCGTGCCGTTCGCCGCAACCAATGGATCGTCTACCTTGGTTGGGCACCGCACCCAATGAACAGCAACGTTGAAATGGAATACTTGTCAGGTGGTGATGATTTCTTTGGCCCTAATTATGGTGGCGCCAATGTGTATACCAATGTGCGTAAGGATTACTTATCTGAGTGTAAAAACGTTGGCCAACTACTGCAAAACCTTGAGTTTAGTTTAGAAATGGAAAACCAATTAATGGAAGCCATTCTTAACCAAAAAGTGCAGCCTTCAAAAGCGGCGCAGCAATGGTTAAAAGAAAATCCAGCCCAAGTGGAAGTATGGCTTAAAGGTGTGAAAACACGCAGTGGCGATGAAGCGACAAAAGCCGTTACTCACTACATCAATTCGAACGCGTAACATCTTTTGGGTGGGGGATCTCGTCTAGGGATCTGCTCACCTTATTAATTTAAGGTCTCATTTTGAATTTTATAACGAATAACAAAATCCCTGTTGGCCAGTGGATGGAAACGGGTGTTGATTGGTTAACACTCAATGCTGCGGGTTTCTTTGACGCGATTTCTTTTTTCCTTGAAAACATAATCCTATTTGTCGTCGATATTTTTAAGTGGATGCCACCAGCGCTTCCTATTTTGATGACCGCGGCCATTGCATGGTATTTACATCGAAGTATTCCGTTAGTGGCGTTCGTTGTTGGTGCATTACTGATGATCCTGAATCTTGGCTATTGGCAAGAAATGCTGGAAACCTTTGTTCTTGTCTTTGCAGCGACAACGATTTCCGTATTAATTGGCGTACCGATTGGGATCATGGCTGCGCATCGACCATGGCTTTATACCTTGCTAAGGCCGATATTAGATTTGATGCAAACCGTACCGACCTTTGTTTATCTTATTCCGACTTTAGTGCTATTTGGCTTGGGAATTGTGCCGGGTCTGATCTCGACCATTATCTTTGCCATTGCTGCACCCATACGCTTGACCTATTTAGGCATAATAAAAGTGCCTGAAGAGCTGATTGAAGCTGGTAAAGCCTTTGGTGCCAGTCGCATGAAGTTGCTATTTAAAGTCGAGTTACCCGCGGCACTGCCGAGTATTATGGCGGGGGTGACGCAATGTATTATGTTATCACTCTCTATGGTGGTGATTGCGGCATTGGTGGGAGCGGATGGTTTAGGTAAACCTGTCGTCCGTGCGTTAAATACCGTTAATATTTCTCAAGGATTTGAAGCTGGCTTAGCTATCGTGCTGGTTGCCATTATTCTTGACCGCTTATGCAAAGCACCTAACCAGAAAGAGGCTTAATCATGGACGCAATCACAATTAAAAACCTCGACGTTGTTTTTGGTGAGCAACAACAGCAAGCCCTTTCTTTGCTTGATCAAGGTAAATCTCGACAAGACATTATTGATGAGACCGGGCAAGTTGTGGGTGTCGATAATGTCTCCCTAAGCGTTAAAGAAGGGGAAATCTGTGTATTGATGGGGCTTTCTGGTTCAGGTAAATCGAGCTTATTGCGAGCGGTTAATGGATTGAATGCTATTAGTCGTGGTGAACTGCAAGTAAAAGACGGCGATCAACATGTCGATCTTGCCGATTGCGATGAAGCTACACTTCGTCACTTACGTACTCACCGCGTATCTATGGTGTTTCAAAAATTTGCCTTAATGCCTTGGCTCAATGTGATCGATAACGTGGCATTTGGCCTTGAGATGCAGGGCATTTCAAAAGTTGAGCGACGGAAAAAAGCACAAGAGCAGCTCGAGATGGTCGGCCTGAGTGAGTGGGCATCTAAATATCCCCATGAGCTATCTGGCGGTATGCAGCAACGTGTCGGGCTAGCACGAGCCTTCGCAATGGATACTGATGTCTTATTGATGGATGAACCTTTTTCGGCGCTAGACCCCTTGATTCGAGCTCAGTTACAAGATGAACTGATCGTGTTACAAGAAAAGCTCAATAAGACCATTTTGTTTGTGAGTCACGATCTTGATGAGGCGCTGAAAATTGGTAATCACATCGCGATTATGGAATCGGGTAAACTGATCCAACATGGTCAACCAGAGCAAATCATTCTCGCACCAGAAACGGACTATGTGCGAGATTTTGTGGCGCATACCAATCCCCTCAATGTGCTAAAAGGGCGTTCGCTCATGCTGCCTGTTAATGACTTAGAGTGTGAGGACTTGAAGCATGATGGAAAACGTGTCGAGATTTGCCCAAGCCAACACTTATGGATTGAGCAGCACCAGCAGGGACTGTGCTTAGTGGATACCGACAAAGTGCTGGTGGATTGGAATGACGAGTCTATTGAGATTAATGATATCGACAATACCATGGTAGTGCAGGCGAGCCCAGAGATAGGGATGAGAGAAGCGATTGAGCTGAAGCAACGCAGTGATCAGCCTATTCTATTAGTGGAAAATAGTCAGCTTGTTGGGGTGTTAAACAATAGTGAGCTTTATGACGCCTTACTGGGTAATTTTAAGAGTAAGACGCCTCAGGCTAGAACCCACAAAGCGACAACTCAAGATGCTATAACCAAAGATGCCATAACCCAAGATGTCATAACCAATCAAACTCAGGTGAATCCTAAAAAAGTAAAGATTAAAGCTGTGGCGTAGTGTTTCATGCCGATTGTCGGCAGGGTAAAAGCTGTTGGGTAAATGTCCCAACAGCTTATTACTGCTTTTTGTTAATAACGGCGAGTTAGTCTCGAGTTGCTAAGGTATTAGGCGCTATCCACTTTTTTTGATTCGGTGTGGGCGTGACCGACATAGTGCCATAATGATGCCAAAGGTGAGCCCTTGGGTGATCATCGCTGTCCCGCCATAGCTAAAGAAGGGGAGTGGACTTCCCATAACCGGTAGTAAGCCGCTGACCATACCTGTATTAATGAAGGTATAAAGAAAGAAGCTTAATGCCAATGAACCGCATAACAAGCGATTATAAAGTTGCTCTGATTGGCATGAAATCCATAAAATACGCAGCGTAATAAACAAGTACAGCGCCAGTAAAAATACGCTGCCGATGAATCCCCATTCCTCGGCATAAGTTGAGAAAATAAAGTCTGTTTGGCTTTCAGGAATAAACCCTAAAGGGCCCTGATTCGCATTCGTCCACCCTTTGCCCCGCATCCCTCCTGAGCCAATTGCAATAAGCGACTGGATGATTTGATAGCCAGCCCCCCAAGGGTCACTCTCTGGGTTTAGAAATTGTAATACCCGCTTTTTCTGATAAACCTCCATGATAAAAAACCACATAAGGGGTATGAGCGTGGCAACAATAGCGGCAATACTGCCGATGATCTTCCAACTTATTCCCGCGAAATAGAGAACAAAGAACATATAGATAAGGGCGAATAGCGCACCATCAAGATCGGGCTGAATGAAGATCAAAAATGTCGGAATCGCAGCCAGTAATAGCGCGTAAAGGATTTTCCTTAAATCTAGCGCCTCGCCACTAATGTGGATTAACCAAGCGATGACCATAGGTATTGCGATTTTTACCAGTTCTGAAGGTTGAAAGCGAATAAAGCCAAGTTTAAGCCAACGCTGTGAACCATTAGTACTATCACCCACTAAAGCGACGGCGAGTAATAAAAGAACGGTTAGCAAATATAAGTGCGGTGAAAACCGCAGGTATAAATGTGGTGGAACGGCAGCCATAACGAAAAGGCAAGATAGGGCGATCATGCACCGAATAAGGTGTTTCGTGATGACTGTTTCACTAAAGCCACTCGCGCTCCACACTGTCATGGAACTGAGTAGCATAAGCATTAACACTGCAAGTAAGAGTGGTAGATCAAGCTGGGGAATTGGATATTTTTTCACATACAATACTCAAATTGTATTCTGGTTTAATGTAACCCTAATACATGGCAAAGAACGGTTTTTCTTATTTATCAGTCGAGCAGCCAATAACTACTCACAGTTAATCAATAATCAGTACCGATTAACGAGGGGCAACAAGTGTTGCCCCTCGTTATTGACTTACTGATGCTTTGAAGGCTTGATTATCTTTATTCTTTGATTAAGCATCCTTCTGAATGGGTTTCAATCGGCACATAGCCTGACGAGCACGCCAAGTAATAAAAGATAAAATGGCTAAACACAAAGTAATAACAGGCGCAGCCATTAGCGCCATCGTTGCAAGGCGGCTGATAGGCTCAGGTAACGATGGTAAAAGAAAACCAATACCACACAGCAAACCGACCCACATAGTGGCGCTTAGCCATGCAAAGTAATGAAAACGCGGCATTTCCTTCGCTCTCATCCCCATAGCCATTGGCAGTACACAACGAACCCCAGGAATAAAGCGGGCTGAAAATAGCGCAATGAGCCCATGACGAGTCAGTAAAGTGTCAACGGTGCGCATGCTCGCATCTGGAATTTTATCTAACCATGATTGGACGATAGGTAATCGGTTAAGCCATCGTCCTTGTGAATAAGCGAGCCAACTGCCAAGAGATGCAGCGATGATCAGCAAAGGAAAGGCGATAATAGGGTTCAATACACCAACGGCCGCCAAGGTGCCAGTTAATACTACGATACTGTCGCAAGGCAAGGGAGCGGCAGGTAAAAAACTACTTTCTAACCCAATAAAAAGCGTCACAAGAATATAAATTAAGATCGCACTGCCCGGGGCGAGCAGCACACTGAAGTCTTGGTGCCAAATTGCAACCAGCACTTCTTGGGTAGCTTCAAACATAGATGCTCCAATATACCAACAAAAAATAAGAATGTTATAAGTGGGATAGTGGAACGATCAGCGGGAATGAATGAAACGAAACTGCAGGTTACTGTCATGCCAGCCTGCAATGCGGTGATTATCAAAAGAAAGGTAACCACGCGGGATCCAGCGAACAGAACGTGAAAGCTGAATTAATGAAGCAATAGTCAGAATAGCTAAAGGCCACTGGAGAGGGTCCTTCGCTGGTGGTTGCTCGGGCTGCGATGAGAGTCGCAAGTTAGCACTGCGCAGTATTAACGTATCGTTTGATGCGTCAGGTGCTTGTGTTGGGCTTGTGATGGTATAAGGACTTTGAGAAAAACTGCGTTCAATAGCACTCTCAGCATGGCTAAATAGCAATACTGTCAGGAGTGTTATGAATATGGGGAATTTCTCTAGTAGCTTATGCAATCTCAGAGCCTACGCAATCTAGTCGCCTATTTAAAAATCGTCCTATATGTACTCGCAACCGGTGAAAAAAGCAATATTTCTTATCGCTAATTTAATGGCTAACTTATGCAAGAGTAAAACGCTCATGGGGGCGCTTGAACTGAGTAGTCGTGACGTACCATATGTTCAGCGTTATCTTGTTCCATTTATCGTAAAAAGATTGTTATCTTGGTCTAACAACTGAATGATAAATGTCAGTGAAGTACCTCCTAGTTGAGAACTGTACTAATGTGATTCTATCTGTAGATAGAGAGGGTAGATCATGACTCAGATGGCGATATCAAATTACCTAGGCGGCTTTATTTTATTGTTAATCTGTTACCCTTTCATTCTTATTTCTATCAATATATTCACCTATGATACAGTTCGAGCAAAAGCAACTTTTTGGTTAAATGTAACTTGTTCGTTATTAGTAATGTTACTTTTGTTCATGCATATGAATATTGAAATTGTTTACGGTAAGGAGTTACTTGATGCTTGGCATAGTCAACATGCAGTGAATGATTAATTGATAATGTAGTTAATTAAGTATAACTATTTAGCATAAGCTGCGATATTTTAAGTTTGAATCCACGGGGATGTATTGGGCAGAACTTTCATTTTCACATTAGCTTTAACCCTAGCTTTCGTTTTATCAAAAAATAACTGAGGTCATGAATTTTACACTCCTATTTTATCCAAGTTCACAACGCACTTCATATTAATTTAAATTCCAAAATATTTTATAAGATGGGTTTTATATTTCAAAAATCGCGATGATGTTACATCTTTGTTTATGTTTTATTGCTGCGCCCTCGGTTTATTTGTTGTAGAGATAACTTATTTATTAGGCATTAATAATAATATTGATTCTCATTTGCGTTGCTTTGTGAATGGGAAGGGCTTACTATGCGTAGCGGAATGCCATAACAAATAATCATAATTGACTAATATAGTATTCATGACTGCTTTAGTTGGCATTTTATTTATTAGTAATTTGTGTTCTATAAGGATAAAAGCATGAATTTCAATTACACAAAGCTCGCTTTGGCAGTTGGCCTTTCTCTTAGTTCATTAGCGGTAGTTGCCGCTGAAAATGATGATAATCAGTTAGAAACTATTGTAATAACAGCTGAGAAAATGACAGCTGAATCTCAAAAAACACCACTAAGTGTTTCAGTGTTAACTGATTATGAAGTAGAAAGGGCAGGATTAGAAAATACGTTCGATATTGTAAAAAGAACCCCTAATGTATCAATGATAAAAGCAGGCAACCCTTCTGATGCTAGTTTCCTTTCTATGCGGGGAATAACGCCGACAATGGAAGGATCTCAATCTGTTTTATTCTTAATTGATGGTGCCATGTATCAAACTTTTGATACAGAGTTATTAGATATTGAGCGCATTGAAGTATTACGTGGCCCGCAAGGTACTTTATATGGAAGAAATGCATCATCAGGTGTTATTAGTATTCATACTAAAGATCCAGATCTTTTTACGGAAGGGAGTGCAGGCCTAACTTACGGGAATTATAATCAATTAAAAGGGACAATAATTTCAGGTGGGGCAATAGGAAATAGTGACGAATGGGCTTATCGAACTGCTTTACAATATTCAAAACATGATGGCTATTTTACTCGTGATTATGACAATAAAGATGATGTTAATAAGGTAAAAGACTTTAATGGCCGCCTTAAAGTAAGGTGGATGCCGATAGATCAACCATGGGATATTATTGCTACAGTTGATGCTCAAAACCGTCGAAATGGAAATATGTCTTTTGCATCCCTCGATAATATAGAAAAAGATAGCCATAAGGTATATTCAAACTTCGAAGGTGATGCTAAAGCCGATATTTATACTAGTTCAATACGTGCTACTTACGCTGCAGATAATTTTGACATCACTTCTATCACTGCTTACACCACAGAAGACAAAGTCGATAATCAAGACTTAGATTTCACTCAGGCTGACGGGCAGGAACTCTATATAGATTCGAAAATATCACGTGTAACTCAAGAGCTTAGGTTTAGTTCGAGTGATGAACGTGATTTGCGTTGGGTTGGCGGTTTTTATTACTTTAATGAAACAGCGAAAAACAACATTGATATGAACATGAAAGCTTTCAATATGTTCAACACAACAAAAACAGAGATGAAAGTCAGTAACTATGCTCTGTTTGGCAATGTGAACTATCAATTTGCTGAAAAATGGGAAGCAATAGCGGGTTTAAGATTTGATTATCAAAAAGATAAATTTAATTATACCGACCTATGGAACATGGGCTTCCCGAATACTCAGGGGGATGATGAGGCTAACTTTAATGAATGGCTACCTAAAGTAGGCTTAAACTATTACGCAACGAACGATGTTATGATGTACGCAAGTATATCTCGTGGTTATAAAAGTGGCGGTTTTAATATGTTAACGCCACCAAATATGTCACCTAAATTCGACCCTGAATACACTATGAACTATGAGTTAGGGATGAAAAGTGAGTGGTTTGATAACCGTGTTCGCTTCAACTCTGCTGTATTCTGGATTGACTGGGAGGATCAGCAAGTTGAACAGCAATTATATCCTAAATCCTTTACCCAAAATGCAGGTAGTACTGTAAGTCGAGGTATTGAAGCTGAACTATCATGGTTAATTCAACCTGGTTTAACGGCATGGGTGAATGGCGGTTATAATGATGCACACTTTACTGATTTTGCTGCCAAGTCTTATGATAATACTGGTAATGTTATTGGTGAAACGGATTATACGGGCAATCGCCCAGCAAATGCCCCTAAATACACGTACAGCCTAGGTATAGATTATAACTTCCTTGAGAATTACTTTGTTTACACGGACTACAATGTAACAGGTGACTTCTATTTCGATAATGCTAATGAAAATAAGCAAGACGCCTACGGTATCCTTAATTTAAGAACTGGATATACCAGCGATCGATTAGACGTTACTTTATGGGCTAAAAACGTCTTAGATGAAAAGTATCTAACACGTGCTTTCCCTATGGGAGATGGTGCAAACCAGAAATGGTACGGTCGCTCTGGAGATCCTCTTACAGTCGGTGCAACAGTTAATCTTAAATGGTAAATACTCCCCCCCCATATCTTTATAGGGGGGGGGTATAGTTTCTCATCTAACTGTCTAAGGTTAATAAAATGAAAGGAACACCGTTTTCATGGTTGATGGAACTGGTCGTCAATCAACGCCGTAAGCTATGTTTATCAATGTTATTAGCTGTTGCTTACTCGCTGCTTACTATTGTCCCATATATCATTATCTATCAGCTGGTGGATGGTTTTATCACGGATACAATTACTAATTCTGATACTGTATGGCAATTAGTATTGCTAACCGGAGCGGCGCTTTTAGCCAAAATGGGTTTACAATTAGCATCTGGATTATTGTCGCATAAAGCGGCATTTCAGCTCTTATTCGAACTGCGACAACATGTTGTTGATAGCGTTGGTCGCTTATCTCTAGGCGAAAGTAATAAGCAAGCGTCAGCATCAATGAAGAAAATCATTTCAGACGATGTAGATAGAATTGAAACCTTTGTTGCTCATCATTTACCCGATATGGCAGCAGCTATTGTAAGCCCTATCGTTGCTGCGTTGTTACTTCTTTATATTGATTGGCGGCTAGCGATTTTAGTGTTGCTGCCACTACCTATTGCACTGAGCTTACAAGCGTTAATGTTTAAGGGGTTTAACCTACGTGTAGAGGAATACCATAGAGTTGTTTCAAACCTACATATTAGTGTTGTTGATTTTGTCGCCTCTATTCCTGTGGTAAAAGCATTTAATATGACGGTTGACTCTCATCAGAAGTACCGTAGTGCTGTTGATGAGCATCATAAATTAGTGACTCGGTGGTTAGTTGATACAAAAACACCGGCATCGCTCTTTAAGCTATCTCTCGACCTTGGTTTTTTGTTTTTATTACCTGTTGGGGTTTGGCTTTATTCGGAAGGGGATGTGACTTTATCAACGTTATTTATATTTATGTTATTGGGTGTGGGCTTAATGGAGCCGCTTTATAACTTAATTCAATTTGGTGGCATGTTCAGTGAAATGCTGAAAGGTGTAGAAAAAATAAAGATATTTTGTCAGATAAAACCTCAATCTGAAGGCGAACAATATCAAGTTATTTCTCATACTAATATTTGTTTTAACC
>NZ_NOIF01000029.1 GCF_002265265.1 Photobacterium sanguinicancri | reverse complement strand
CCCAATGGGTGCCCTTTTTTCATTCTGAATATATCTGAATTAAGCGTTCACTTTTGCCTAATTCCTGAACCTTCTATCACTATGGCGTTAAATTAATATTGTGCCAATTCGCCGAATAAAACCACAATGCTAGCGCAGTAAAGCCCAGTACGATTAACAATGTTAATCCCCAAATAAAACGACCACTTCGAGGTGTGAGTTCCTTTTCACACTGACGACAAGCGGCAATAAAACCTTTCTTATCATCAAGCTTGTAACCCTCTTCATGAACGGTTTTATTTCTTACAGAGGCAATAAAACGTAATTTGGGAATCACTTCATGTGGTAGTCGCTCTTCACAGCTGGTGATCAACTGATGTAAGCCTTTGCCTTCCGCATGATAATGCTCACGCAGTAAGTGCTCGATACGCCGTGTCTTTGTCACGACCATTTCGATATTGGCCATAGGCTATCTCCCTTTTATCAATACAACCCTCATCAACAACGCCGACTTTCACATAATGATGATGTGTTGTATGCCTTCTTTTACATTACTGCCTCACCTACGCAATGCAATCTTTGTTTAACGTTAAGCAAAAAAAGTCCGCTAATGCTCACAATGCGCTATGCATCCTCAGTGAAAAACCTGATTAGATCACGCTTTGTGGGATCCGTCGTAGCCTTTCCCCCTAAAATGGCGATCAATACAGGCAGACATTGTTCAAGGAGCTCTCTCATGCCATTTTGGATTCCGCTAGCCTTGTTGGCTGCACTGGCTATCGCTATCAGTTATTTTCTCTATTCTTACCGTCGCCATAGCCTTGGGCTTGAGGCCCCAGAAAAAAAAGTCGAGGTTTGCGTGCTCGATAAACAAAGCAATCCCATTATTGGGGCGCAACCTGGGGATGACAATGAGGAGTACTGGATCTATGTCGAGCCCACCGAAGGCGGGCCTAGACGAGAGTTTATGGTGGGTATTCATTATTTTCAGGCGCTCAATCCTGGGGATCAAGGCATCATGACCTACCGCGGCAGGCAGTTTTTGCACTTTGCTTTACAGCGTGACTAAATAAGACCAATACCACGCTAACCGGCCTACTTTGCCTCGCCACACATCACGGCACGAGCCATGCTGTTAGTTTGTACTTCGCCAGTAAGTAACTACTGGCTAATGCTAATCCGCCACAAACCACCGTCCAGAGTGGGATCATCAGCAATGGCGATCCCCAATAAAGGTCAAAGGCACGTACGGGCCACAAGAACAACGGATGCAGTAAGTACACACCAAGACTATAGCGGCTTATAAAGCCAATACTCTGCTGTGCTTTTCCTTTCAGCCCTTCACCATAACGTTGGCAAAGGGTAAACACCATTGCGGCTATCAACGCTGTATTCACCGTTTTGTACGATAGCCACCGTCCGACGGTATATTCATCGGCAGCAAAGCTCGCACTTATCACGCTATACGCTGTTGCCACCAGCATAACGATACCCAGTCCAATCAACCAACGTCGCGCAGGCCATTGGTAGTGAAACAAACAATACCCCAGCAATAAATACCCGCTATACAACACCAACTGCTGGCTCCAAGGACCATCAATTTTAAATAGAAATAATGTTGTTATGCCGAGCCATAAGGCAGTGAAAGCTATAACCGCCGTCCGATCGGCACATTGCACAGCCCAGCGGAAAAAGGGAATTACAAAATACAGAGGGATAAAGTAATAGAAGAAGCCAAGGTGGTAATAGGTCTCGTGGAACGGCAGCTCAAGCAAAGTGTGCCATGCCAGTCCGCCATCAAATCCGCTCAGTGACACACCTGATAACCAAGCATAAAACACCGACCACACCAGAAATGGCACCAACACTTTGCCGAGTCGCCTTTTCAAGTAGTAATCCAATACGAACTCGCGCTTATCTGTCAGCATCAGTGCGCCTGTGATCATAATAAAGACAGGAACAGCCCACCGACTTGCACTATTAAAGCCTATCGCGATTGCCCAATCCGTATTCGCGATACTCCCTAACTGCTCTCGGTAAGGTCCCAGCACGTGGATCACCACCACCGCAATCGCCGCCACACAGCGCAATAAATCGAAGAAATAAATTTTTTGACGCAATGTGCACCCCACCAACCAGAACGACATCTTATCTTTTGTAGCATAGCCAACAGGAATCATTAACCACAACATCATTCATTTTAAGCGAATTGACAGCATTTTGACCGAACTCGGCAATTTTCATCGGTTCTCTATCTAAAATAATGTAAAAAACATGTGACAGAATAGATCTTTTTTACTGCCGTTCGGCAATCCAAATTATGTTAAAGCCACCTCGCTACCGCGAAAGCATTCTCATTAACGATCAATCAATCACTTAGCAAAGCATTAAAATGCAACACAACACACAACACCAGAGCGCATTTGCGCTCTGCTTTTGCTCAAAAAAACAACCAAAACATCTATATTATTAACAAAATGCAGACATTTATGTGACACTGGAAACATTTTGAAATAGTTTCCTCTTGTTCACAGCGTTAACAATAGCGTAACCTTTCGCACATAAAGATGTTCCCATTGATGGGATTAAAACGAAAAGGAAGAGAATCTACATGCACTCATCTGCTTCACAACAGGCCCCTAAAGCGCCTAAAAAAAACCTTTTTACCCGCTTTCTCGACACCGTTGAGTGGCTAGGTAACTTACTACCTCACCCAATCACCCTTTTTGCTATGTTTTGTGTCGCTATTTTAGTGGCATCTGGGATTGCAGGTTATTTCGAAGTTTCCGTTGTCGACCCTCGCCCTGAAGGCGCTGCTGGTCGTGCTGCTGACGGTATGATCCATGTGGTTAGCTTATTTAATGCCGAAGGCTTACAGCTTATCGTGGCAAACCTAGTGAAAAACTTCACCGGTTTCGCACCACTCGGTACCGTACTGGTTGCCATGTTAGGTGTGGCAATTGCAGAACACTCAGGTCTCCTATCTTCTGCAATGCGTGGCCTTGTCATGGGCGCATCTCGCCGTATGGTGACTTTGGTTGTTGTATTCGCCGGTATCATTTCTAACACTGCATCTGAGCTAGGTTATGTGGTACTAATCCCACTGGCTGCAATGTTATTCCACTCTCTGGGTCGTCACCCGCTTGCTGGTTTAGCTGCTGCTTTTGCTGGTGTGTCTGGTGGTTACAGTGCCAACCTTCTGCTGGGTACGGTTGATCCACTGCTGTCAGGTATTACAGAAACTGCAGCACAAATGATCGACCCGAACTACACTGTCGGTCCTGAAGTTAACTGGTACTTCATGTTTGCTTCTACATTCGCGATTACCATCATGGGTGCGTTTGTTACCGAGAAAATCGTCGAGCCTAAGCTTGGTAAATACAATCCTGACGATGCCGCTGAAGACTTGTCTGGCGACAAGATGGGTAAGCTGACCGACTTAGAGAAAAAAGGCCTGCGTTTAGCTGGTGTGGCTGCACTGGTTGTTGCTGGCTTGCTAGCGCTAACAATTGTGCCTGCTGATGGCATTTTACGTCACCCAACCACAGGTCTAGTGGCGGGTTCACCGTTCCTGAAAGGCATTGTTGCCTTTATCTTTGTGTTCTTCGCAGTCCCTGGCTTTGTTTACGGTAAAGTAGTTGGGACCATGAAGAGTGATCGCGATGTCATTGATGCGATGTCTAAATCGATGTCATCGATGGGCATGTACATCGTATTGGTGTTCTTTGCTGCGCAGTTTGTGGCGTTCTTTAAATGGACTAACTTTGGTCAGGTATTCGCGGTAGGTGGAGCAGACTTCCTGCAATCTATTGGTCTGACTGGTCCTGCGCTATTCTTCGCTTTCATTCTAATGTGTGGCTTCATCAACCTTATGATCGGTTCTGCATCTGCACAGTGGGCAGTCACTGCACCTATCTTCATTCCTATGTTGATGCTGGTTGGCTACGCACCAGAGACGATTCAAGCGGCTTACCGTATTGGTGATTCAGTTACTAACATCATCACCCCAATGATGAGCTACTTCGGGATGATTCTGGCTGTCGCCTCGCGTTACCAGAAAAATCTGGGCTTAGGTACGCTGATTTCAACCATGCTGCCTTACTCGATTGTGTTCGTCATTGGCTGGAGCATCATGTTCTATGTGTGGGTGTTTGTGCTTGGTATTCCAGTTGGTCCTGGCGCGGCAACTTACTACAATGTCGGTGGCTAATCAGTCGCTGTTAGCTGAAGGACTTCCCCCTTCTTCAGCAACCGATAAAGAGTAAATACCAACGCCGAGCCTTGCTCGGCGTTGTCTTATCTGGAGGCCATTAGCGATAAAATCAGCGCAATGACACCGCCATTAACCCCATACAGACCAACGCGGCCCCAATGACTCGTGGACGGTGGGACGGTTCTTTTAACAACCAAATCCCCAGAGCAACTCCAACAGGAATACTCAACTGACGCAAAGCAACGATATAGCTAACGTTGTCCGTCAGGGTCATTGCAAATAAGACCAGCCCGTAGGTCCCCCCCATCATCACTCCTGTCACTAAAGCGATCTTTCGGTCTTGCCATACTTTGGCTAATTCTTTGCGCCCCGAACGCGGCACAGAGAATAAACTGAGCCAACACCCAGTCGCCAAAAACTGGGCGCCCAAGTAAAACATCGCCATCAACCATGACGGTAAGCCTGTCGCCGCCAATATATTGAGTGCAGATTTATCGATCACCGAATAGCCAGCCGTACCGATCGCGGCTACCAGTGCCCACAAACAACCCAGCTGAGTATAAGCACGCCAATGCCACTGCTTAAACGTCACTAACGGCACCAGCAAGCAACCAAGAGTCACGACAACCATACCGACCCACACAGACACAGGCAGCGATTGCCCAAACAGCGCCGTTATCACCGCTACCATCAAGACAGGCAATGCGCGAGCAATCGGGTATACCACCCCCACATCTGCTTGCTGATAAGCCAATGCCAATGCGGCCATATACACCATCTGGCAAAAGCCACTGACCAGCAGCAACCACCAAAAAGTCATGGGCAATGAAATAGGCAGATTCAATACATACACCAGAACGGGTGATAGCAAGATACCAGCCCCCAAACTGGCCAATCCAAAAAACGTCGGCGTAGGCGTACGTGATTTACCCAACAGATTCCAACTGGCATGAATAACGGCGGATATCACCACCAAGACAACAGCAAAGATAGACACAGCATTCCTTTTTATTACCACTCATCGCACTGCCCGTTTGTGATCACACGGTGGCGCAACAAAATGGTCAAGTCCAAAAGAAGCAGTGTAAATAAAACTGAGAGGAGATAGGCAATATCGAGCAGGGTTTCACAAAAGGTTCATCGTCACGCGCAGACCAACATTGGCTCTCACGCGCTTATTGAATGCGAAGCATATCCTCAGACCAACGGGATGCTTGCTGATAACTGCGGGTAACGGCATTTTCAGCAATACCAAGTTGCTCGCAATACTCACTGACAAGATGCCAGTTAGCCTGATCGTACGCTTCCAATAACGCCAATGTATGACCTAATCGCCCTTGATGATGCAATAACGCGGCTTCCACATCTTCTTGTAACGGTAACACTTTCACCAGCTGATCCAGTGATGTATCCAACAAGGCATCCAACAACGAAAACATCCCCACCAAAAATGCTTGATGCGATTGTTCTCGGGTTCCACTGCCCGTCGCTAACGATTCACACATCCGCGCGCGTTGTAGCGACATCAAATACAACTCTCTCGGTTTATCTAACGCAGCATGGGCAGTTGCAACCACCCCAACAAAAAGGCGGATTTTATCTTCCCCTAGATAGACTAAGGCTTGGCGAAATGAGCTGATCGGCTCAACGGTTCGGTTAGACGCGGCATTGACATAACGCAGTAATAAATACGACAAAGATACATCGCTGGTAATGATCTGTTCGATGCGTTTGAAATTAACAGGATCGCGGCAAATTTCTTGCAACAACAAAACAGTGTTTAGTTTCTCTGGCTCAACTTGCCGATTTTTAAGTAATTCAGGCTTGCAGAAATAATACCCTTGGAAAAAATGAAAACCCGCGGCTAATGCGGTCTCGTATTCATCTTTGGTTTCCACTTTCTCTGCTAAAAATTTCAGCTTACGTGACCGATACTGATTGACGAAATCACACGATTTTTCGATACCAAGCTTGATCAAATCTAGTTTGATAATTCGTACATACGGTAAAAAACGGCGCCAAGCTGGGGACATTTCAAAATCATCCAACGCAATAATATAGCCACGTTGGCACAATAATTTTATCGCAGTAAAAAGCGCATCGTTGGGTTCGCACGTTTCTAAGACTTCAACCACGATACTGCGCTTAGGCAATAGAAGGGGTAACAATTGAAGTAGGCTGTCTTGCGGGAAGTTGATAAAAGTACGTTGCCCTGAGATGGCAGCGTTATCGCCAACCGCCATATAGTTTTCCACTAACAGGCGGCTAGTCGCTTTATTGGCTTCAATATCAGGGAACGCATTATTCTCGCCATCACGAAACAGTAATTCATAGCCAACCGTGCGCTGTTGCCGATTGAATATCGGCTGACGCGCAACATAAGAATACATAGCTTGGTCATTACCTGATTTCATGAAACACCAACATTAAGCAACAAAGAACGGTCAGTGCTATGCTCGCGCTGATGCCAATAATGCACCGCACCCAATAAACATTGACCCGAAGACACGATTAAGCGCCCCCATAATACGCTCTGAACGAATGTAGCCCGATAAACGCGAAGCTAAGGTGACATATCCCAGCATGACACACATATCAACCATCACGGTCGTCACACCCAATATCAATAATTGTGGCAGTTGTGGTGCAGACGGCTGAATAAATTGCGGGAATAACGCCACCAAAAAAACAATACTCTTTGGATTGGTTAAATTCACCAAAATCGCCTGACGGAACAAACGGCTACTTGAGACTGACGCTTGCTGAGGATTGAGATCGAAGGTTGCACGTTCACGCCACTTTTGGATCCCCAAAATAATCAGGTACAGCGCACCGACCCACTTAATCACAGTAAACGCAGTTGCCGACTGAGCCACCAAAGCCCCCAGCCCAACCCCTACCAAGATAATGTGGCACGTTAAGCCAACTTGTAACCCGATAATTGATGACAACGACTTACGGAAACCATAGACCATTCCGTTACTAATGGAATTTACCGTACCAGAACCTGGAGCAAAACTAAAAACAATCGCCGTCGCCAAATAGGCTAACCAAATATCAACACTCACAACATACTCCTGCGTTTACGCGAGCTCAATAAACAAAGCTATCAATATTGGCGCTAGTTAACAGCAGAATAGGTTTTAAAGCAACTTGCTGCCTTCTATTCGCTACTCTTCAGTTTAGGTTATACTGACATACAACAATTTATGGGCTGAACCACTCATATTTATTGAATTATTTTGGTCTCCTTCCACCCTCAATTTGAGAGCTAGCATGACAGCGCAACCTCCACACTTTTATGATTTTTCACTCGAACCTCACTTTGCAGAGACCATGCAAGGTCCCGCTGCGGCATTGTGGCAACAACGAGAAGAAGGTGAATTCAAAGGGGTTGATGATCTGACTATCGGTTGGGTCAGTTTAACGGGTTTTAACCGTGATAAAGCCATCGTAGTGATCAATGGCCGCATCGAAAGTTATTGGAAATACCAAGAACTTTTTTATGACTTAACCCAACAAGGTTACGATGTTTTTGCGATCGACCATCGTGGTCAAGGGGTCTCCGATCGCCTCGTTGACGATACAGAATTAGGCCACGTGGAAGAGTTTGATCATTATGTCGACGATTTTAATACTTTCATTAATACCGTTGTCGCCCCACGCGGCTACCAGCAACACTTCATGCTGGCGCACTCGATGGGTGGCACTGTCGGTACGCTTTTTGTCGAGCAACACCCAGATTTCTTCGACAGCGTCGTGTTAAGTGCACCGATGCACGGCATCCACTTAACCCAATGGATGAAGCCGATCGCATCACCATTAGCACGTGTTATCGAGCAGCTGCAAAGCCAACCTGACTATGCGCCGGGGCAAGTCCCTTATTATCCAAAACCGTTTTTGGATAATAAACTGAGCCAAAGTGAAGTTCGCTATCAATGGTTTCGTGACTTATACGAACATAAACCAGAGCTGAAAATTGGGGGCCCAAGTGCTCGCTGGGTATGGCAAGGGATGGCAGCGGCCAAAAAATGTGTGCAGCACGCCTATCAAATAACAGCGCCAGTGCTACTGCTCCAAGGCAGTGACGACACCGTCGTCGATAACTCGGCCCACGATGTTTTCCACCACGCGGTAAACCAAGCTGGCGGTGATTGCGAGATCAAAGTCATTCATGGTGCACGTCACGAATTATTGTTCGAACAAGATAAGTACCGCACCCCAATATTGGCTGCCACTTTGACACATTTTAAAAAAGCGGAAAGCGAATCGAAATAAATTAGCCTCTTTTCCTTCCGCAAAAGTGGTTTAGAATCGATCCTGTCCTCGTCAGCGATTGTGCCGCCGAGATAGCTCAGAGTGGGAATGTTCATGTACAAGATTGTAGCGTCAGATTTGGATGGCACCTTATTAACACCGGATCATAAACTCGCGCCTTACACCAAAGAAGTGTTAAATCGCCTTCACCAAGCTGGCCGTCATTTCATTTTCGCCACTGGCCGTCATCACATTGATGTGGCGGGTATGCGTGAAGAGTTAGGCATTCCAGCGTACATGATCACCTCTAATGGCGCACGCGTGCACAACTGCAAAGGCGAAGCGATCTTCAAGCAAGATGTAACAGCCGAAGTCGTTTTAGGCGTAATCGCGATGGCAAAAACAGACCCAGAGCTAAAAATTCATATTTATCAAAACGATCAGTGGCTACTCAATACTGAAGATGAAAAGCTACGTGATTTCCACGAGACCTTCACCTACCAGCTATTTGATGTCGAAAATCCACCAGTCGATGGCATTGCTAAAGTCTTTTTTACCCGAGATGACCAAGACCACGACAAGTTAGTGGAGTGGGAAGAAAAATTTAACGCCGCATTTGGCGATAAAGCGAATATCGCATTTTCAACACCATGGTGCTTAGAGGTCATGGATGCCAACGTATCCAAAGGCCATGCCCTTGAAGCGGTAGCCAAAGAAAAAGGCTTAACACTCGCCGACTGTATTGCCTTTGGTGATGGCATGAACGATGCTGAAATGCTATCGATGGCAGGGAAAGGCTTAGTCATGGGCACGGCACATGAAAAAGTAAAACGTGCACTACCAAACAATGAAGTGATCGGTTCATGTGAAGATGAAGCCGTGGCTCATTACCTCGTCAAAAACGTGCTGTAATCTTCAGCCCGCTGACTGATAACGACTTTGCCGCCTATGCGCCAAAGTCGTTTTTGTTTTAGCGACCGTTTAATACTGCCCGGTCATTTGTAATATCGTGGTCCACTCTTGCTCTGTCACAGGCATGATGCTCAAACGATTCCCTCGCTGCACCAATGGCATCTCAGCCAACGCTTCTGTCGCCTTCATCCGTTTTAACGACACCAAACGTAAATGACGTTGGTATTCAATATCAACCATGATCCAACGCGGATTGTCAGGGGTCGATTTGGGGTCATGGTAATGGCTTTGCGGATCAAATTGAAAATGGTCGGGGTATGCCTCTTTTACGACAGTCGCAATGCCTACCACGCCCACATCTTTACAAGACGAGTGGTAAATAAAAACTTCATCACCTAATTTAATCGCATCGCGCATCATATTACGGGCTTGATAATTGCGTACGCCTTCCCAGCATGAAACTTTTTGCTGTTTTAAAGTGTCTATCGAGAACGCATCTGGTTCTGTTTTAAATAACCATTTCGCCATGAAAGGCCTCTTGGTGCAGGGTCTTTGTTATCTGAAGTTATAGCAGGTAAGCTCATAACGCACAGGAGCATGATGCTCACCATACTATATTCCACCACTCTCGATGAAGAGGTAAATGATGAAGCTTTGGACTCCGCTGGCGCTGCCACTCGCAACTCTCGCGTTATTAGCAGGCTGTGCCAGCCAACCCGACCAAACGGGTAATACCAGCCAAACAACACCGGCTACCGATGCCGTATCAGGTGTCCTCGCCAATACCGAGACTGGCTCGGGATCCAAAGTTCAAGCTTTTATGATGCGCGGCATGGTGACATGGGGCCATGAAAGCTACACCTTCCAGCCTTGTAACAGCACTAAGCAATATTGGATTGTGTTTCCACCTAGTGACCACAACGAAATTCGAAAAATTGCACCGTACAATTATGAGCCAATGTATGCCGAAGTCATCGGGATGCTCGAACCTGCTCCAGAAGATGGTTTTGCCGCGGATTACGACGGTCGCCTAAGGGTAAAACAAACCAACCTTCTATCCGCAGAAATGCGTGGCGGTTGCCAAATGAGTGCCCATACCACCAGCGCATTTGGCATGGAGCCAAGCTGGAACGTTAAGATTCAAAAAGATACGATTCTGTTCTCGCAAATGGGTGCGAATAATCAGCAACAAGCGATCACGCAACGCCAAGCCACGTCGGGCAAGCAAGTGTACCAAGGCAACGATTTCCGCTTAGTACTTACCAAAGGCCATTGCAACGACACCATGAGTGATTCGCTCTACGGGTGGCAATCAAGCCTCACTTGGCAAGGTAAAAAATTCAAAGGCTGTGCCACCTTGGGGGCTACCGATGTAACCGCTAATTGGGTCGGCCAATACAAAACGACGGCCGATGCCACCAACACTCCAGGGCTGACAACCACACTCACTCTGTTGCCCGATCACTCAGCTATAACTCGCTATGAATACGACAGCAATGAGCCCGCACTAGAAGAAGAAGGTTTATGGCAGCAAGTCAGCGAAGACAGTGTCAAAGTAATGATGACCTCGCACCAAGGCCGTCGGCTACTGAGTGAGCGTATTTACACCCTTGAAGACACCGAAAAAGGCCAACGACTCATCGCTCATGATGAAATCATCAACGGCAACGAATACAGTTTAGGCGACGGGGGGTTACAGCTGAAACGTCAGCCATAATCCACAAAATCCCTCTACTGAACACCTTGCTGTCGTTGCTCATATTGCAGCGACAGCTTGATTACCGCACAATCCCCTCTCTGATTAAACCCATACTATTGAGAATTCGCGTATGTCTTGCCCACGCTGTGGCTTCACGCATAACTGTATTTGTTCACATGAACCCAAGTTAACCAGCTCTGCTCATTTTGTGTTGCTGACCCACCCAAATGAATGCCGCAAAGCCACCAATACAGGCGAACTCATGATCCGAACTTTGCCGTATTGCGAGCGCGTTATTTGGGATCGGGTTAATTCACCAACAGCGCTAATTGATAAGCTAGCCGATCCTCTCTATCAACCTTGGTTACTATTTCCTGCTGATAATGAGCATCCCGCGACCCCATTTACGGTCGCACCAGAACCACAGCCATCATGCTCTACAGCGGCAACATCAAGCGTAATACCACTATTTGTGTTGTTAGACGCGACTTGGCAAGAAGCACGAAAAATGGTGCGAAAAAGCCCGTGGCTCGCGACGTTACCCCGCCTAAGTTTAACGCCAACAGCACTCTCTCAATATCAGCTCCGTCGTAACCAGCAAGCCGGTAATTTATGTACCTGCGAAACAGGGATTGCACTACTGTCATTATTAAATCAACCTCAGCAAGCCGAACAACTTCGGCACTATTTCACTGCATTTACTGCGGTATTCCATGCTGATCGCAGCGGGCATCGCCGACATTAAGCCTTCGTCAAAATTGTGATCTTATTAACTTGCACCTTAGCTATTATTGCCTATACTTTAAAAACCGACTAATTAGTCGGTTTATTTTACTTAGGTAATTTTAAGGACGAGATCATGACTGTGGCACCCTCTACTGTTTCCGAGCGCGTAACTCCTGATAAAATCGGTTCTAATCATCCAGCTTCCGATAATATCGTCACTGACCACTTCGATATCACTCAGCTTCAGTACCAATTAGACCAACAACGCCAAGCATTTAATGCACAGCCCTATCCAGATCTCGCTGAACGTATCAGCCACTTAAAAGCCCTAAAAAAGGCAATACTGAACCATAAAAAAGCCTTATGCCAAGCACTCAACCAAGACTTCGGTCAACGTAGTAACCATGACAGCCTGATCAGTGATGTTCTGCCCTGTATTCTTAATATTAATTACACCATTAAACGCTTGAAGAAGTGGATGAAGCCGTCTCGCCGTCATGCAGGGCTACTACTTGCACCGGCAAAAGTGGAAGTGATTTATCAGCCTCTGGGCGTTGTGGGTATTATCGTGCCGTGGAATTTCCCTGTAATGCTAAGCATGGGACCACTGATCACCGCTCTTGCTGCCGGCAACCGTGCAATGATCAAACTGAGTGAGTTCACACCCCAAGCCAACGCCGTGCTCACTGATCTGTTAGCCGAAGCCTTTACCACAGAGCAAGTGAGCATAGTTGAGGGAGAGGCCGATGTCGCTGCGGCCTTCAGCGGCCTAGCGTTCGACCATTTAATTTTCACCGGTTCAACCACTGTAGGTCGCCATGTCATGCGCGCCGCTGCCGACAACCTGACTCCAGTCACACTGGAATTAGGCGGAAAGTCACCCGTGTTGGTCGCCCCTGATATGCCACTGACCACTGCCGTTGAACGGATGATTTTTGGTAAAAGCCTCAATGGTGGCCAGATTTGTGTCGCCCCCGATTACGCGCTAGTACCTGAAGAAAAAGTGAGTGATTTTGTTGAAGGATATAAAAAGCAGTTCAATAAAATGTACCCGAAAGGAGTGGCAAACAAAGACTTCACTTCGGTGATCAATGCCCGCCAATACCAACGACTAAGCGATTACTTAACCGATGCTAAGCAACAAGGCGCCACAATAATTCCGTGTCATGATGACGCCCGTAATGACGAGCAGCACCGCATGGTGACGCATTTGGTACTCGAAACTAAAGATACAATGCAGTTGATGCAAGATGAGATCTTTGGGCCAATTTTACCTATCGTGCCATATCGCTCAATCGATGATGCATTAACCTATATCCAGCAACGTCCTCGCCCGCTAGCCTTTTACTTGATGAGCTTTGATCCCGAACTACAGCAACGGGTAAAAACCACCACTCACGCTGGGGGGATGGCAATCAACGAATCCGTCTTTCAGGTTGCAGCAGATGACGCACCATTTGGCGGTGTCGGCCCTTCAGGGATGGGGCACTATCATGGCCATGAAGGCTTTTTAACCTTTTCCAAAGCCAAAACTGTGCTCACTCGCGGGAAAATAAATACCGGTAAACTAGTCACGCCACCGTATGGCGGTATTATTCAAAAAATCATGTTAGCCTTTTTTATTCGCTAACATTTTTGTATCCCAAGCAGAAAAACGAGAGAAAAAATGGCCAGCCATAAAAAGCAGCAACTATTAGATACCGCCCTTAGCCTCTTTGTCGAACATGGGATCCAAGGCACTGCGACCGCCAAAATAGCCCAACAAGCAGGGGTCGCAAATGGCACGCTTTTTCATCATTTTGCGACCAAAAAAGAGTTGGTTGATAATTTATACCTGCTCACCAAAACTGAGCTAAGTGCCGCGATGACGCCAGCCGATCCCTTGTTGTCATTAAAAGCGCAAGTCGAGCACTACTGGCAAACAGCCTTAGAGTGGGCATTACACCACCCAACCCAGTTACAATTTTTACGCCAAATGGCAAGCGACCCACACTCTAGTGTTCAACAGCAACACGAAATGATGGCAAGCACCATGGGGTTCTTGATGGCCTTACTTGAAGAAGGGATTATCAGCGGGGAATTACTCCCTCGTCCGAGGCCCTTACTGTTTAATTTCTGCCATACCCAATACTTGGCTACCGCCAGTTTACTGGTTGAGTATCCAGAATACGCAAAAGACCCTGAGTTTCAGCAACACGCTTTTGATTTATTTTGGCAAGCAATCGCAACCCCAAATAACACCGAAAAATAAAATCTGCGGGATTAAACAACAGAGACAAAAATGGGCGCCGAAGCGCCCATTTTTTCATACTCGCTGTGACTTACAATTACGATAAGTTATGCGCGTATTGTGTTAATTCGTCCATGCTTACGGTTGTTACGAATTGACCATCAAGGTAGAAATCCACACCGTCTTCTACTTTCTTGCCACGTAATACCGCTGTCTCACCATTTTGGTAAGCAACATGCATATCTAGGGTCTCAGCATCAATTTGTTCAAAGCTTGCTGCATCAACATTACTTTGACGAACGCTAGCCAATGGCGCTGTTGTCATGCTTTTATCTAGTTTGCTATTTACTTTGAAAATAGCATCGACAGGCATATCAACTACCGCTGGTGAACGACCTGTGATTGGGTTTTTACCCGTCCAGAATTCAATGCTGTTGAAGATGAACATATCTGCCGTTGCTGCAATACCGTAAACCGGGCTTAGCAATACAAACAGTCCTGCACGACCATAACGATTATCCACCGCTGACAAGTTCAGTTTTGTCACAGCCGCAGAGGTACCCATTTGACCAATACAACCCGTTAGTGATGTTGCTAGCACTGCCATTGCAACCGCTTTAAGCGCAACTTTCGTCATTACCGATATCTCCAATTATTTATACCGAAAAAAAAGCTGGCGAATTATAGGTCTTTTTGGATAAAGGTCGAGCTTTTTATACGAAAAAATTGCAGGTGAAAACCGGATATTTCAACACTTTGTTTTTGCAGCTAATTTAACTAAAAGCGCTATTTTACGCCGCCTATAAAAGCAGCGCTTTCTGTTTTAGGACACAACAAAAATATTTAAGCGTACTGCCCTGCGACATAGCCACTCGACCATGCCCATTGGAAATTATACCCACCAAGCCAACCGCTGACATCCATCACTTCACCGATAAAATACAAACCAGAAACCTGCTTGGCTTCCATTGTTTTCGATGACAATTCGTTGGTATCTACCCCACCCAGCGTCACTTCCGCTGTGCGGTAACCTTCAGTGCCGTTGGGTGCAATGGTCCAGCGGTGGAAATAGTCCGCTAAGGTGGTAATGTCTTTCGGATTAAACTGCTTTAAGGGTTTATCTTCCAGATCGCCACGCGCAATCAAGACTTCGATTAAACGCTTAGGTAATAAACGAGACAATGAGTTTTTCAGGCTTTGGTTCGGGTGTGCTTCACGCATTGCGGTCAACGTTTCAGTTAAATCATCATTCGGTAATAGATCAACCGTCACTTTTTGTCCCGGGGTCCAGTATGAAGAGATCTGAAGTACCACAGGGCCAGACAAACCACGGTGGGTAAACAGTAAGTTTTCTTTAAATGAGGTACCGTCTTGGGCGTCAATCACCACAGGGATCGCAATACCAGAAAGCTCAGCAAAGGCTTCTTTATCTTCTTTATGCAACGTAAATGGCACTAAGCCTGCCGTGGTCGGGATACGCTTCAAACCAAATTGTTCCGCTAGCTGGTAACCAAATGGCGTTGCACCCAATTTCGGCATCGACAAGCCACCCGTCGCCACCACCAATGACTGGCAATGAACGGTATCGGTGTTCAATTTTAGCGTGAAGCCATCTTCCGTCTTGGTTATATCATGCACATCGACTTGATAGCGTTGTGAAACCGTCGGTAAGTCACACTCAGCCAATAGCATTTTGACAATATCTTTGGCTGAATCTAAGCAAAACAGTTGGCCATGCTCGCGTTCTTCAAAGGCAATCTCATGTTTACCAATCATTGCCAGAAAATCCCACTGGGTATATTGCGACAAAGCCGATTTTACAAAGTGAGGGTTACGGCAGACAAAGTTATTTGCCGCCACATCGTAATTGGTAAAGTTACAACGACCACCGCCTGAAATCAGGATTTTACGGCCCGGTTTTTTGCCATGATCAACCACCAGCACCGAACGGCCTCGTTTGCCCGCCTCAGCAGCACACATCAACCCTGCGGCACCCGCACCAATAATCACTACATCAAACTGTTCTGCCATCTCACTCAACCTGCTTTTTCTCGCAATGAAAAAGGGATGCCGATATAGCATCCCTCATTTGCGCACATTTTACCCGCCTAAGCGGCGAATACCAACAGCAATCCTACGGCCTTAACACTCAGGTGACTCGAACTGCACCTTAGACGAAGAAGATTGCAGTGCAATCAAGGCGTTATCACCCAACTGCACCGTACTGGTTGGGAAGGCGAAGTCAGCGCCATGCTGATGCACAATCCCAACGATTTTAAGCATCACATCTTGTTGTACGTCTTTATATTCAATCCAATTTACAGTTTTGGTGAAGGTATATACCAAGATATCAAGCGATGATGGTCCGTAATTATCAAAACTGACAATCAAGGTTTGCTGGCTATCAATCTCTGGATGCTGGCGTAACATCTGTTTGATCCCTTCCACCACATTCCCCACCACGGCCGCATCTTGATAGCGCAGCCCGACTTTTTGCTTAATCCGACGATTCGACATCCGCGATGGGTTTTCCACCACAATCGAACTAAACACCGAGTTCGGCACATACAGCGGGCGCTTGTCAAAAGTGCGGATCACTGTCATGCGAAAACCAATACGCTCGACCGTCCCTTCAATGAGGCGATCAGGACTACGAATCCAATCCCCGACCTTAAACGGACGATCAAAGTAAATCATCATGCCGCCAAAGAAGTTAGCCAGTAGATCTTTGGCTGCCATACCAACGACTAAGCCACCGACACCACCAAAGGTCAAAATGCCCGATAAGCTCAACCCAAGGTTTTGCATCATCACAAGGCCGCCGATCACCATAACCATCAGGCGTAGCACTTTAGAAACGGCATTTAAGGTGGTGAGGTCTTTCGCTTTATCCGCTAATGCCACTTCGACATTGGAAATTAAGCGTAGCAATACCCAAGTGAGCGTCCAGACCAAAAGTAAGTGGCGTACGACAACCAGGAATGCGGTTGAATAATGGCTGATATTCTCAACAACCACACCGACGGAGATCAGTGCAGGCCAGAGCCAAATTAACCAAGAGACAGGACGACGCACGGCATGCACTAATGCATCATCCCAGATGATTTTGGTGGTTTCCGCGATGTGAGCAAGACGGCGACTGATCAGCCACCAAGCCCCCCAGAGCACAGCACTTAAAGTCAGTAACAAGCCCACATTAAAGAGCCAATCAGGACTAGAGCCTTGTTCTAATGAGGCCCACCAGGTTGTCATTTTTTCCATCAGTAATCATAACTTTTTGCGTTCAATAGCCGTAAAGTTAAGCGTAATAACGACGATTGGCAAACAGAAATCACCTCGATATTCGGCCAAGATCGGACAATCGGTCTTACATGCCGAGATAAGCCACTACAAAAATGGCAATAAAGAAAACCATCAAGAAGGTACTGGCAAGAATAAATAACCGACGAACTTTAATGCACTTGGCCATAAATACAGGATCGTGATGCTTATGGTATTGCTGACTGCGAATGTAATGAAACAAACGAATTTGTTTACTGACATTGCCTTGAGATGAGAAGAAACCACGACCATCCACTTGCTGATAAAGCAAGGGATCACACTCGCGCATGATGGCGAGTAATGTACGTAATGTACTGACATACCTAGAAACGTTAACAACGGCAACCATAAACAGCGCCAGCAGTAATGCATCCCCACTAATCATAAACAACCCCCAAACTACCTTAGACACAAGCAGGGGATAAAGGGTGCATCAATACACCCTATACTATGATTTAACCTGCTTGCGTATCCATCACAGACGACGATCCAGCTTTGGCCATCGCTGCCAAGTCTTTGTCGATAAAGAACAAGGCTTTACCGTCTTCACCAACCAGTTCTATCTTGTCTAGAACACCTTTAAACAACTTCTCTTCTTCGTGTTGTTCTGCGACATACCACTGTAAGAAGTTAAATGTTGAGTAATCTTGAGTAGTGAACGCCACATGCGCCAGCATGTTGATTTGTTTAGTAATCAACTGCTCATGCTCATACGTCTCACGGAACACATCACCCAGTGATGCAAATTCGTGTTTTGGTGCTTCAATCGCACCCAGAATCGGCATTGCACCCGTTTCACTCACGTACGTGAATAAACGCTGCATATGTTCCATTTCTTCAACAGCATGGGCACGAAGAAACTCAGCAGCACCTTCAAAGCCTTTATCTTCACACCATGCACTCATTTGCAGGTATAGGTTTGAAGAGAAAAACTCCAAATTAATTTGCTCATTCAGTTTTTCAACCATCGCTTGCGCTAACATCGCACTACTCCTTCTTATACAATTGTAATAGAGACATTGTCACAGCGCACAATCAAGTTTGCAACATAACAAAAGTAAGTATCTGAGGTGACACTCCTCAGTTAGGGATAAGATACGAAAAGAAAAGACAAAAAGACCACTCTGTATGGAATTTTATAGTTAGCATCAAGGGTGAGATCTACACGATATTTTTGCGCCATACTCAGTGGTAGCATGAAATTAAACCGTGATAAGGAGTGCAAAGTTATGGCTTACAAACACATTCTCGTTGCTATTGATCTATCGGAAGACAGCTTCGTTTTAGTCAACAAAGCTGCCGCATTGGCCAAGGCTGTTGATGCTAAATTATCGCTGATCCATATTGATGTGAATTATGCCGAACTTTATACCGGCCTGATTGATATTAACTTGTCTGATGCTCAGCATCGTATGGCAGATGAAGCGCAGCACCACTTAAAATCCCTATCAGAAAAAGCAGGGTATCCCGTTTCTCACACCCTTGTGGGCAGTGGTGATTTAGCCGATGAAATCTGTCAGGCGATCGATGACCTTGATATCGAACTGATAGTGTGTGGTCACCACCAAGATTTTTGGAGTAAAATTCTGTCTTCAGCGAAACAGCTAATCAACCGTACACCTGTTGATATGCTAATGGTGCCACTAAAATAGTACTGCCATCGTCACCTCGAGCGGTAAAGCCAACTTACCGCTCCGACCTCTTGCCTTAAACTAGCATTTTCATGCTTGTTGCAAAGGCTTTCAGGTACACTATCGCCATGACATCTATGGATTAATCGAATTGTTATGGGATATCTTTCAGCTATTACCTTGCTCTGGGCGTTTTCATTTAGCCTGATTGGGGTATATCTTGCGGGTCAAGTCGACGCTTGGTTCTCGGTACTCACTCGTGTGTCACTAGCGGCACTGGTGTTTTTACCTTTCTTACGTAAGCAATACTTACACCCCAAATTAGCGGCTAAGTTAATGGTGGTGGGTGCCTTTCAGCTTGGCATCATGTACTGCTTCTATTACCAGTCTTTCTTGTATCTGTCGGTACCTGAAGTGCTGCTCTTCACTGTTTTCACGCCGATTTATGTCACTCTGATTTACGATGCACTGCACCGTCAGTTTTCAGCTTGGTATCTTGTGACCGCGGTTATTGCCGTCTTGGGCGCAGCCGTCATTAAATTTGAAGGCATTAATGAAAACTTCATTATGGGGTTTTTAATCGTCCAAGGCGCTAACCTAAGCTTTGCGATTGGCCAAGTCGGCTATAAGCGAACCATGGAGCAAGAAAACAAAGATATCCCGCAGCATACTGTGTTTGGCTTGTTCTATTTAGGCGCAATGTGCGTCGCCATACCGATGTTTTTGATGTTTGGTAATACCGATAAACTGCCCACCACTACCACTCAATGGGGAGTGCTACTGTACCTGGGTACGATGGCGTCAGGCTTAGGCTACTTTTTATGGAACAAAGGAACAACCATGGTCAATGCTGGTGCCTTGGCAATCATGAATAATGCCTTAGTACCTGCGGGATTGATTGTAAATATCGTGATTTGGAATCGTGATGTTGATTACCCACGCTTGATCATTGGCGGTATTATCATCGTCTTTTCATTGTGGCTAAATGAAACTTGGGTCAAACGTAAGGTCGCGGCATCGCGCCAAGCTAGTGTGTAGCCACCACCTCGCCATGTTTCTCATGTCGTAACAACAAAAACGGCGAGCCAATGGCTCGCCGTTTATATATGTCATCCCAAGTTAGCTAAACTGCTGCCATTTCGTCTTAGATAAACGAAAATGCATCGGCGAACATACGCTCACGCTCTGCACCTTTTTCTGCGGTGAACAGTTCGCGTGCTGCGCCTGCCATCTCAAAACGGCCACAAATATAGATATCGTAAGCTGATAGGCTAACAAAATCGTTACTCACAGCTTCCAGTACATTGCCCACTTTGCCTTGCCAAGCCGCTTCAGCTTGCTCAACCACAGGCACGTAAGTCAGGTTCGCGTGTTTATCCGCCAACGCCTGTAGTTCATCATTTGCGTACAGCTGGCATGCGTCACGGCCACCCCAGTAAACAAAGATAGGCTGGTTCACGCCACGGCTTAAACAGTTATCTAAAATACTGCGTACGTAAGAAAAGCCCGTACCACCAGCAATCATCAGTAGCGGCTTCTCACTGTCAGTGCGCACCCAAGCGTCACCGTGTGGTGCTTCGATTTCAACAGGCGTGCCCGCAGCAAGTGCCGCTTTCATGGTTTCCACCACTTCAATCGCGTACGGGTTATGCTCTGCGGCACCAATATGGAGCTCTAGCTCACCTTCACGGCACGGGCTGCTTGCTATCGAGAATGGGCGTTTATCTTTCTCACCCATAACGGCTAACAGGTACTGACCGGCTTTGAAATCGATCGCTTTTTCTGGCTGCAATAAAATACGGAATGTATTACATGCTAATGATTCAACTGACTTTACTTCACATTTAATCGACATGGTTGTCCTCTAGTCGTTCAGGAGCATGGTCGCGTTCGATGTCGCTAATCCATGCTGAGCACCAAGTCGCTTTTCGCCGTTGCTTGGCAAGTAAACATCCAACCCTGCGCTTGCTCTTTCTCAGTAAGCATAGGCTCAAGTTGGTAAGTTATCTCACCCGATAGTTTTCGGCACATGCACATCGCACATGCACCGACTTGGCAACGATTAGGAAAAGCAATGCCTGCGTTGAGCGCAGCCTGCAAGACGCTTTCATGCTCGGTAGCAGTAAAAGTGACATCAGCAGGTAGCAGGCGAACTTGGTACGTCATAATATTCTTAGTAATAGTGTCTTGGCTAAAATGCGGTTAGTCACTGGCACGTTAACAAGACTCATTAAAAACAGGTCATCACCTATGATAACCTGTTCAGCCTTGGAGATAACTACGATTTAAAAATCGCTAACTCATCCCAAATAGCATCGACTTTAGCAACAATCGCGGGATCTTTGCTAATAGGGGTTCCCCATTCGCGATCCGTTTCACCTTGCCACTTATTGGTCGCATCCCAGCCCATTTTAGAGCTGCTACCCAACGAAAGTTGCTCCGCTGCCGCCCCATTAATCATAATGGCATCACGACTTGGATCCATTCGGGTAGTGACCGCCCAAATCACATCATTCCAATCGCGTACATTGACATCATCATCACAGACAATCACAAATTTGGCATCGGTGAATTGTGCTAAGAAAGCCCACACAACTTCCATCACAGCAATTGCCTGACCTGCACCTTCTTTTTTGATGCTGACAATCGCCATACGGTGCGCATCAGCTTCGGGTGGTAAATAGCAATCGAGAATTTCAGGGTGTTGCTCTCGCAACGCTTTAAGCCCAGCATCGACATCAAAATCATGGTTAACGATTAATGCTTCGCTCGGTGAGTTTGCCGTTTCAGCTTCCCATTTGATCGTGACATCTAAGCCCATTTTTGACCCTAAGCCAACGACAGGCGAAGCAAAGTCCAAGGAATCAATTGGGGTGTTATCGATCATCACAGTGTCGCGCACCGGATCCATGCGAGTGGTCATTGCGTGAATCACGCTGTTCCAGTCACGTGCGTTGACATCGTCGTCGCACACCACCACAAACTTGGTGTACATAAACTGACGCAAGAAAGACCACACGCCCATCATGACGCGTTTCGCATGACCTGGATATTGCTTCTTCATGGTCACTACCGCCATGCGGTATGAACACCCTTCAGGCGGTAAGTAAAAGTCGGTAATTTCAGGGAATTGTTTTTGCAAAATAGGCACAAACACTTCGTTAAGTGCCACGCCTAATACCGCTGGTTCATCGGGCGGACGGCCCGTATAGGTACTGTGGTAAATCGGGTTATTGCGCATGGTTACGTGGGTAACCGTAAACACATGATGGCTTTCGACTTCATTATAATAACCGGTGTGGTCACCATAAGGCCCTTCATCGGCAAACTCCGTCGGGTCGATATACCCTTCTAGCACCACTTCTGCGCTCGCGGGGACATCAAGGTCATTGCTAAGGCTTTTCACTACCTCGGTTTTGCTGCCACGTAACAGCCCTGCAAAAGCATACTCAGATAAGGTATCTGGTACTGGGGTCACCGCCCCAAGAATCGTCGCAGGATCCGCACCAAAGGCAACAGTTACAGGAAAAGGTTCGCCTGGGTGGGTTTCCATCCAGTCACGTAAATCAAGCGCCCCACCACGGTGAGCAAGCCAACGCATGATCACTTTGTTTTTACCCAACTTCTGTTGACGGTAAATACCCAAATTCTGGCGTTTTTTGTTCGGTCCCTTGGTGATGGTCAAGCCCCAAGTTAATAGTGGCGCCACATCGTCTGGCCAGCAGCTCATCACTGGGATTTTATCAAGGTCAACCTCATCACCTTGCCAGACAATTTCTTGGCACGGCGCTTTACGTAAGCGCTTCACTGGCATGTTTAAGACTTGCTTGAACACGGGCAGTTTGTCCAGTGCGTCACGAAAGCCTCGCGGCGGCTCTGGTTCTTTTAGATACGCCAGCAGCTTACCCACTTCGCGTAGCTCTTTGACGTCCTGTCTACCCATCCCCATAGCTACACGGTCAGGCGTGCCAAACAGGTTGGTCAATACTGGCATGTCATAGCCAACAGGATTTTCAAATAGCAATGCAGGACCGCCCGCGCGAAGCGTGCGATCACTGATTTCGGTCATTTCTTGATTGGGATCGATAGGCTGCGATATTCGCTTTAGTTGCCCTTGCTGCTCAAGGCGATCAATAAAGTCGCGCAGGTCCTTGAATTTCATAGGTGCTACCCGTTACCAAGCGGCACCCTCACTATGCGAGTGCCCATCAATTAATGGGCGATATTATAACGAGTTGTTAACCTAATCTCACCTGATTATGATTATCAGTTACTGCTCGAGTACAATTTGAAGATTCTTTTTCAGTACATGACTGCTGTGTGATGTGGCGAGCTGACGTAACCAACTGGTGTAACCTTGCTGCGCTAGTTGCTGTGCAACGACTTGGCCTTCATCAACCTCGCCCATTTTGGCGATCAAGAATTGGCGCGTTGACGCAGGCATCGGCCTTAGGGTAATCAATGAGCGATAGGCTTGTCGCTTTAATGATGGGTTGGTAGTGGCCGCCATCAATTGCTCAAGCGCTAAAGGGGTCGGCGCCATCTCGGTTAAACGCGTTAATTCTTGATAGCTATAGGTATCGGTACGACGGCGCCATAACAGTTGATACATTTTACTGTCGCCAGAATGCGCAGCTAAACTTGCAATAATGGCATTATCAGGGAGCCACATCAGTTGATTGTCAGATTGAAACTGGGTGACTAAGGTGGCGATTGCATCGGGGGAAAGTGTATCTACCCGCTCTAAAAACAAGTCACGACGGCGCTTTTGTACCACAGCGTCTGTTGTTAACCAATGCGATAGCTGCAAGGTGCCAGATTCTGCTTTACGCACCATGTCATCGGCTTGTAATTGATGCTCCCAATGCTGGATCAATGTACGTGCTGGTGCCCCATAGTGAAAAGCAGCTTTGGTCACTAGGTAACCATCCCCTTGTTCTACTATGGTAAAAGTAGGTTTACGCCCTGCTTGTTCAGCCAACCATGTAGCTTTAGCTTGATCAACTTGACCAAATTCCACCGCAAATAATACTAATTTTTCACGAACAGCTTCTTGAGAGAGTGGTGGTAATTGCGAGAGGTTAAATTCTAAGGCGCGAAAATCATTACGCTTATAGAGCGTAGTTAGGGCGTTCACCCGAGTCTGCACTTGCGCTGATGCTAAGGTGGCGAGTACCTGTTGTTCTGACACATCTTGTGCCAAAGCGGGCGCTGTCCACATCGTCAGTAGCAAGGGTATCATGCACAGTCCTTGTCGCATGTTATCTCCTATTTTTCGAAAGGAAGATGAAGAACATTCTGTGCTCTACTATCTATATTGCATCATAGGTAATACTGTCATCCTGACTTGCCTATTTATTACCTATACAGTATTCCAATCACAATACCAAGCTGAATGATTATTCTTATTAATAACCACCACCTCAATAAGCAACCTTACACCTATACGTAATGATTTCGTCATCAAGACGTAATTGAACACTGAATTTAATTCAGTATGCCTGAAAGGCAACCAATAAAAAACGCCGCACTAGGCGACGTTTCTTTAATTTGTGACCGAGCTAACTTTCTAGCTCAAGACCAACTCAATTATGAGTTTTGGCGACGCATAGCATCGAAGAACTCATCGTTCGTTTTGGTCATTGAGAGCTTGTCGATCATGAATTCCATCGTATCGATTTCGCCCATTGCATGGACAATCTTACGTAGGATCCACATTTTCTGTAGCTCGTCAGATTTCGCCAGTAGCTCTTCACGACGTGTACCAGAGCGGTTAATGTCGATAGCTGGGAATACGCGTTTTTCAGCGATTTTACGAGATAGGTGCAGTTCCATGTTACCTGTACCTTTAAATTCTTCGTAAATAACTTCATCCATTTTAGAACCAGTATCCACTAGCGCTGTTGCGATGATAGTTAAGCTACCGCCTTCTTCTACGTTACGTGCTGCACCGAAGAAACGCTTAGGACGGTGAAGAGCGTTTGCATCAACACCACCAGTTAGTACTTTACCTGATGAAGGTACAACGGTGTTGTATGCACGCGCTAGACGTGTGATTGAATCCAGAAGGATAACCACGTCTTTTTTGTGCTCAACAAGACGTTTTGCTTTCTCGATAACCATTTCAGCAACCTGAACGTGGCGAGATGCAGGCTCATCGAACGTTGATGCAATAACTTCACCTTTAACTAGGCGTTGCATCTCTGTTACTTCTTCCGGACGCTCATCAATCAGCAATACCATCAACTCACACTCTGGGTGGTTGTAAGCAATGCTTTGTGCAATGTTCTGTAGCAACATGGTTTTACCCGCTTTCGGCGGAGCAACAATCAGACCACGCTGACCTTTACCAATTGGCGATGCTAAATCAAGAACACGTGCCGTGATGTCTTCTGTTGAACCGTTACCACGTTCCATACGCATACGATCGTTAGCGTGAAGCGGAGTTAGGTTTTCAAATAGAATCTTATTACGCGCGTTATCCGGCTTATCGTGGTTAACTTCGTTGACTTTTAATAGTGCAAAGTAACGCTCACCGTCTTTTGGTGGACGAATCTTTCCAGCAATGGTGTCACCAGTACGAAGGTTGAAACGGCGGATTTGACTTGGAGAGACGTAGATGTCATCAGGGCCGGCGAGGTAAGAACTATCAGAAGAGCGAAGGAAGCCGAAGCCGTCTTGAAGAATCTCTAGAACACCATCGCCAAATATGTCCTCACCACCCTTCGCGTGTTGTTTAAGAATTGCAAAGATAATATCTTGCTTTCTTAAACGCGCTAGATTTTCCAATCCTAAGCTTTCGCTAAGCGCAACAAGCTTTGGAATAGGTTGGCTCTTCAGTTCTGTAAGATTCATAGTGGTGGGTTTCTTGTTTGTCAAAATGGGGTTCTATATAGTTGAGAGAGTTAATGACCAATGGGGCTGGTCATGAAATGAACAAGTTTGATAATGTCGTGCGATAAGTTAGCACTAAACCTTCCATCCGTCTAGCATAGTCGGAAGACAAACTGTGCACAACAAAGAAATTGTGCACAGCTCGTATTTACAGCTTAAACGTTCGCGTCTAGGAACTCTTTAAGTTGAGATTTTGATAGCGCGCCCACTTTGGTCGCCGCTACGCTGCCATCTTTAAATAGCAGTAATGTTGGAATGCCGCGAATACCAAACTTAGGAGGTGTTGCTGCATTTTGGTCAATGTTTAGCTTACCAATCGTCAGTTTGCCTTCGTACTCGTCAGCAATTTCGTCAAGAATTGGGGCAATCATTTTACATGGACCACACCATTCAGCCCAAAAATCGACTAGTACAGGTCCTGCAGCGTTAATTACATCACTTTCAAAGCTTGCATCGCTTAGCTGCACAATCTTGTCGCTCATCTTCCACTCCAATGGTTGATTTTATTAGCTTATACCAATCTGGATAAGTAAATGTTCAATGTTTAACTGATAAACCGCCAGTATATTCAAAGCGTAAACAGCAATAACTAGTCTGTCTAGTCTGGGGTATTTAGGCTTTATAAAGGTTATTTAAATCCGCTTACATGATCAGATAGCTCGTCTGATAAGTATTATTTATACGCTACAAAGTTTGAATCAGGCTAGTCGAATTACGTTAAACCTGACCTATCTCATAGTATAAAGAGCAAATCGTTACCCTATTTGAATTGAATCCGTTTCGTATTGCAACCCTAAGCTGATATTCTATAGCAATGAAGACGACTCATATCACAGAGCAAAAATTTGCCGACCTTGGTCTAGAACCAACGGTTGTAGCAGGTTTGGACAGCAAGGGTTTCTACAATTGTACCCCGATCCAAGCCTTGGCATTGCCGGTAGTGCTCTCCGGCCAAGATATTGCAGGACAGGCTCAAACAGGTACGGGTAAAACCCTTGCCTTCCTGACTGCTACTTTTAATCACCTACTACTTAACCCTGCATCAGCAGAGCGTAAGCAGAACCACCCACGCGCGATTATCATGGCTCCAACGCGTGAGTTGGCGATTCAAATTTATAACGATGCTAAACCGTTATTAGAAAGCACGGGTCTAACCGCAGGCTTAGCTTACGGTGGTGAAGCGTACGAAAAACAACAGAAAACACTCGAAAATGGTGTTGATATTCTGGTGGGTACGTGTGGCCGTATTATCGATTTCTACAAGCAACGTGTTATCGATCTACGCAGTATCCAAGTTGTTGTACTTGATGAAGCCGATCGCATGTTCGATTTGGGTTTCATTAAAGATATCCGTTTCTTGTTCCGTCGCATGCCGGCACCTGAAGCTCGTCTTAACATGCTGTTCTCTGCAACGCTGTCTTACCGCGTAAAAGAACTCGCTTTTGAACACATGAACAGCCCAGAAAGCGTTGTGGTTGAGCCTGAACAAAAAACAGGTCACCGCATTCAAGAAGAGCTTTTCTATCCTTCAAATCAAGAAAAAATGCGCTTACTGCAAACCTTGATTGAAGAAGAGTGGCCAGATCGCGCAATCATTTTTGCCAATACTAAACACCGTTGTGAAGATCTTTGGGCGCATCTAGCAGCCGATGACCACCGTGTTGGTTTGCTAACAGGTGATGTTCCGCAGAAGAAACGCATGCGTATTCTTGAGCAATTCACCCAAGGCGAAATTGATATTCTTGTCGCAACAGACGTTGCTGCACGTGGTCTACACATTCCACAGGTAACTCACGTATTTAACTACGATCTACCTGATGATGCTGAAGATTACGTTCACCGTATTGGTCGTACTGGCCGTGCAGGTGCAAGTGGTCACTCGATCAGTTTTGCTTGTGAAGGTTACGCAATTAACCTACCAGCAATTGAAACTTACATTGAGCACTCAATCCCAGTTTCTAAGTACGACAGCGAAGCGCTAATGACAGAATTGCCAGCGGCACTGCCTGTACAACGCACTCCACGCCAAAATGGTAACCGTCGTAACAATTCGCGTCAGGGACAAGGTCAGGGACAATCTCGTCAGCGTCGTCGTCCGCAAACGCAGAAATAATAAGAATCGATAAATCTATGGAAAGAAGCTCAGTATCACCTTTGTACGCAGCGATTGATTTAGGCTCCAACAGCTTTCACATGTGGATTGTCCGCGAAGTTGCTGGCAGTGTTAAAACACTCGCAAAAATAAAGCGCAAAGTGCGTTTGGCCGCAGGGTTAAACCACGACAATATCCTCAGCGATGAAGCCATGCAGCGTGGCTGGGAATGTCTAAGCCTATTTGCTGAACGTCTTCAAGACATTCCCGCAGAGCGCATTCGTATTGTGGGTACCGCCGCGCTTCGTACAGCGGAAAATGCTGATACTTTTCTTGCCAAAGCAAAAACGATTCTCGGTCACCCGGTTGATATTATTCCGGGTGAAGAAGAGGCGCGTATCATCTACCAAGGTGTCGCGCATACTTCAGGTGGCAGTGACAAACGCTTAGTGGTCGATATTGGCGGAGCCAGTACCGAGGTCATCATTGGTTCTGCATTTGATGCCAGTGCCCTCACTAGCCTAAAAATTGGCTGTGTCACCTGGCTTGAACGTTACTTCAAAGACCGCGCACTCAGTGCCGCTAACTTTGACGCCGCTATTACCGCAGCTAAAGCGGCCATTGATCCGATCTTAGCGCAGTACAAACAGCTAGGCTGGGATACCTGTGTGGGTGCCAGTGGCACGGTACAAGCCTTACAAGAAATCATGCTGGCACAAGGCATGGATGAAGTTATTACGCTGCAGAAATTGAAACGCATGCAGCGTCAGGCGATGCAATATGAACGCTTGGAAGATTTAGACATTGAAGGGTTAACCTTAGAACGAGCATTGGTATTCCCGAGTGGTTTATCGATTCTTATCGCCCTGTTTGAATCGCTCAATATCGAGACCATGACGCTTGCCGGTGGTGCACTGCGTGAAGGTATGGTTTACGAAATGATGAGCCAAATGCGTCATCATGATGTTCGTGAACGCACCCTCAACAGTGTTCAACGACGCTTTCAGCTTGATGCGATTCACGCCGATAATGTAGCGAATACCGCAATGACCCTGCTCACCAGTTGCCAAGATGAATGGCAACTTGAACAGCAAGCCCCTTGCCTGCTTCATGCCAGCAGTACCTTGCATGAAATTGGCGCAAGTATTGAGTTCAAAAAAAGCGGCGAGCATGCGGCATACTTGGTCAACCATATCGATCTGCCCGGCTTTACCCGTGCGCAGAAACACCTGATTGCCGAGTTACTTCGTCGTCACCGTGAAGCACTCACCAGCTTGCCAGAACAGCATGCTTTATCTGCATCAAGTGCAACCCGTATTCTACGCTTACTACGATTAGCCGTGATACTTTGTCATCGTCGCGACCACCAGCATCAACCAATAGTGACGCTAACAGCAAAAGACAATAATCTCACGCTATCGTTACCCAACGCATGGCTTGTCAGCAATCCGCTGACCAATGCAGAACTTCAGCAAGAAGCGAACCGCCAAACCGATTTGGGTTGGCCGTTGCACATCATCGCCATGGATGACGAGGCCTAATCGGCATTACCTTATTCATGCGATAACTGTTTTAGTACGATCAAAAAAGGCTCCCTTCACTAGGAGCCTTTTTTATTATCGGCAGATAATTACTAACAAAAGGTTAGCCAGTAATACCACAATGACGCAGCATCGCATCAAGCTGTGGCTCACGGCCACGGAAGCGTTTGAACAAGGTCATCGGTTCTTCACTGCCACCACGCTCTAAAATGCAATCCAAGAAATCAGCACCCGTTTGTGGGTTAAAGATCCCTTCTTCTTCGAAGCGAGAGAATGCATCAGCAGACAATAGTTCGGCCCACAAGTAGCTGTAATAACCTGCGCTATAACCACCCGCAAAGATATGGCTGAAGCTATGTGGGAAACGTCCCCACTCGGGGCCCTGTACAACAGACACTCGTGATTTAATGTCAGCTAAGGTTTCCAGCACTTGCGCACCAATCTCTGGGTCGTATTGGGTGTATAGACTAAAATCAAACAGACCAAATTCAAGCTGACGTAAAATACCCATCGCTGATTGGAAGTTTTTAGCCGCTAGCATTTTATCGAGCATTTCTTTTGGCAGGGCTTCGCCTGTCTCAAAGTGACCCGAAATAAACGCCAGTGCTTCTTCCTCCCAACACCAGTTTTCTAAGAATTGGCTCGGCAGCTCTACGGCATCCCAAGGCACACCATTAATACCCGATACCGCAGGTGCATCGATTTGGGTCAGCATGTGGTGAATACCATGACCCGTTTCATGGAATAGTGTCACGACTTCATCATGGGTAAATAAGGCTGGCTTATCACCAATCGGCTTGTTGAAGTTACAGGTTAGGTAAGCAACCGGCGTCTGCAACGAGCCATCAATGCGAGTGCGGCGCACCATGCATTCATCCATCCATGCCCCGCCACGTTTGTGCTCGCGAGCATATAAATCGAGGTAGAAGCTACCACGTAGTTCACCTTTGCTGTCAAAGATGTCGTAGAAAGTAACGGCTTCATCCCAGACATCCACACCATCACGCTGCTTCACATCCATGCCGAAAACACGTTTCAGTACTTCAAACAAACCCGCAACTGCGGTTTTCTCAGGGAAGTACGGGCGTAACTGTTCATCCGAAATGCTGTAGCGATGCTGTTTTAGTTTTTCACTGTAAAACGCGAAATCCCACGGTTGCAGATCATCGGCACCAAACTCATCTTTGGCAAACGCGCGTAACTCAGCAACTTCACGCTCACCTTGTGGCTTGGCGCGAGTGGCGAGATCGTTCAAAAAGCCCAACACTTGTGCTGGAGACTCTGCCATTTTTGTCGCCAGCGATTTTTCACTATAAGTGCTAAAACCTAATAAGCGTGCTAATTCATGGCTTAGTTTCAGCTTCTCAGCAATGATCTCACTGTTATCCCATGTTCCTGCGTTCGGGCCTCGATCTGACGCACGGGTCACAAACGCCTCGTACATTTCTTGGCGTAAGGCACTGTTATCACAGTAGGTCATCATAGGTAAGTAAGAAGGAATTTCCAACGTAAACAGGTAACCGTCTAATTCTTTCGCTTGCGCAGCGGCTTGAGCGGCTTGCAGTGCTGAGTCAGGTAAACCCGTGAGTTCAGCTTCATCTGTTACCTGCTTGTTCCACCCCATGGTGGCATCTAACACATTATTACTGAAGGTTGAGGCTAACTCTGATAGGCGCTTGCTGATTTCACCATAGCGGTGTTGCTCATCAGCAGGTAAACCAATACCTGACAATTCAAAGTCTTTTAACGCATCGGTGATCGATTTTTGCTGTGCTTGGTTCATGTCAGCAAAATCATCACTCGCTTTAATCGCTTTGTACGCTTCGTACAAGCCTTTATGTTGACCAACCCACGTGCCGTAATCAGACAGCATAGGTAAACAACCTTCGTAAGCCTCACGCAATTCAGCACTGTTTTTCACACCATTTAAATGAGAAACAGGCGACCAAATTTGGCTTAATCGATCATCTGTTTCCGCCAGTGGTTCACAAATAGAATCCCAGCTTGGCGGCGCATCGTTTGCCAATACCTCTTCTACCTTGGCACGACAGTCAGCAATCGCTTGTTCAACAGCAGGTTGAATGTGCTCAGCTTTAATGAGAGAAAACGGAGGCAGATCCGTCATGGTCAATAGTGGGTTTGACATGCGCTTATCCTTTATGAGGTTATCCCTATTAAATGTGTCTTTCTGTGGTTAAATTCAATCCCTTAGTTAACCTTAGAGCAAAAATTAATGTCCCATTCGGCTTTAATTATGTGCCAGCAACTTAAATAAGCCAGCGCTTAGCACCTTCGAAACTGGATATTCATCATGATTTGGCGATAATAGCGCCTCACTATCCTTATTCGTAGCAGAGACCCCCTTATGCTGAGTTATCGTCATAGCTTCCACGCAGGCAACCATGCCGATGTGGTAAAACACATTGTTCAAAGCCTGATTTTGGATTCGCTCAAGCAAAAAGATAAACCATTCGTTTACCACGATACCCACTCAGGGGTTGGCCGTTACGATTTACAAGATGAGCGTAGCGAAAAAACGGGTGAATTCCTTCAAGGGATCGCACGTATTTGGTCGCGAGACGACATCCCAGCTGAGATTGCATCGTACATTGATGCGATCAAAATGCTGAACGACAGTGAAGAGCTGCGTTACTACCCGGGTTCACCTAAGGTGGCGAGCGCACAGATCCGCGGTCAAGACCGTATGGTATTAACCGAGCTGCATCCAACAGACTTCCCGCTTTTACTGCAAGAATTCCGTGGCGATCGCCAAGTGAAGATCTATAAAGAAGATGGATTTACACGCTTAAAAGGCAGCCTGCCACCCAAAGAGCGTCGTGGTGTGGTGTTGATTGACCCTCCGTACGAACTAAAACGCGAATACATGGATGTGGTAAAAGCCATCCGTGAAAGCCACAAACGTTGGGCTACCGGCACTTATGCTATTTGGTACCCTGTGGTTTACCGCGAAAACATCGATAAAATGATCAAAGGCTTAGAAGATACAGGTATCCGTAAGATCCTAAAAATCGAACTCGGCGTAGAGCCTGATACTGAAGAACGTGGTATGACCGCCTCAGGCATGATTGTAATTAACCCACCGTGGAAACTTGAAAGCCAAATGAAGGCGATTCTACCGTGGCTACAACACGCTATTTCACCGGTAACGGGTTTCAATACTGTTGAGTGGATTGTGCCGGAATAATCGCGCCACCCACCATTACGTTACATCGACTGGCGAGTCACAATGCTCGCCAGCTCACATCTCTTTTCTCTCTCTTTTCAATCCCCACCACTCCTGCTCGTATCTCATAGTTTTCTCCATTACACTAAACCCAGAATAAATGGCGATAAAAAATTACAAATAGGTGGAGAAAGTCATGGCGAAGCATTTTGATTATATTTGTATCGGCGGTGGTAGCGGCGGTATTGCCTCAGCAAACCGAGCTTCAATGTACGGCGCAAAAGTCGCGATTGTAGAAGCAAAAGCCCTTGGCGGTACTTGTGTAAATGTAGGTTGTGTACCTAAAAAAGTAATGTGGCACGGCGCACAGATTGCTGAAGCAATGCACCTTTACGCGAAAGACTACGGCTTTGATGTCGATGTTAAAGGATTCAACTGGGGCAAACTGGTTGAAAGTCGCGAAGCCTACATTGGTCGCATTCACCAAGCGTACGACAATGTCCTTGGCAATAATAAAGTCGAAGTGATCAACGGTTTTGCGACCTTCATTGATGCAAAAACCATTGAAGTTAACGGCGAGCATTACACTGCCGATCATATTCTGATTGCGGTAGGCGGTGAACCAACCATTCCAAACATTCCTGGTGCCGACCACGGTATCGATTCAAACGGTTTCTTTGAGCTAACCGAGCAACCAAAACGTACAGCCGTTATTGGTGCTGGCTACATTGCAGTAGAAATTGCAGGCGTACTGAGCGCACTAGGCACAGATACTCACCTATTCGTGCGTAAAGAATCGCCACTGCGTAGCTTCGATCCACTGATCGTAGAAACACTGGTTGAAGTGATGGATGCAGAAGGCCCAACCTTGCACACCCACTCAATTCCCAAAGAAGTGGTTAAAGAAGCAGATGGCACCTTCACCATGCACTTTGAAAATGATGAATCACACAACACAGATTTAATCATCTGGGCGATTGGCCGTCACCCAACCACAGACAAGATCAACCTTGCGGCAACTGGTGTTGAAACCAACGACCGTGGCTACATCAAAGTAGATGAATACCAACAAACCAATGTAGCTGGCATTTACTGTGTGGGCGATATCATGGAAGGCGGTATCGAGCTAACACCTGTCGCGGTTAAAGCGGGTCGTCAGTTATCTGAGCGCCTATTCAACGGCAAAACCAACGCGAAGATGGACTACAAGCTAGTCCCAACCGTGGTATTTAGCCACCCGCCAATTGGTACTATCGGTCTGACTGAACCAGAAGCGATTGCACAATACGGCGAAGACAATGTGAAAGTGTACAAATCTGGCTTTACCGCGATGTACACAGCAGTAACCGCTCACCGTCAACCTTGTAAGATGAAGTTAGTGTGTGCAGGCCCAGAAGAAACAGTCGTGGGTCTTCACGGTATCGGCTTTACGGTTGATGAAATGATCCAAGGCTTTGGTGTTGCGATCAAAATGGGCGCAACCAAAGCAGACTTCGATGCAGTTGTGGCAATTCACCCAACAGGCTCGGAAGAATTCGTGACTATGCGCTAGTCGCACTCTGAATTTAAGACAATAAAATTCGAGAAAACAAGATTCGAGATAACAAGATTTGAGAAAAAAAAAGGGAAGCAGTTAGCTTCCCTTTTTTAATGCATCAACTGAAGTCAGTGGCTTATAGTGTAAACACTAACTGCGCAGATACACCGTAGTTATTGTCTTGACCGAACTGACCCGCTAGGTCGAAACCAAATGCACCAAACGGTGTGAAACCAATACCAGCCGTCATTAAGCTCTCAGCGTGATCTGTCATGCTGTGGCTGTAACCTGCACGCAACTGCGCCCATTGCCATGCATCTAGCTCAACACCCAGCTTTGCAAACTGTGTGCTGTAATCAAACTGCTTAAAGGATTGTTGTTTATTTAGATCAACATCTGCCGCCACGGTAAACCAACCATTGGCATAAGCGGCACCTAGCTTGTACTGTGGCTCAACCATGAAGGTCGCGCTGTAGCTTTTGCCTTCATCACCAATGATCTTGTTGGTTTCTAGCTCTTGCGAGATAAGATTCATCGCAGAAAAACCAATCGTCACATTTTCAACTGGCTGGTAAGACACACCCAAATCCATATTGAATGCTGAGCTTTGCTCTGGATCATCAATCTCAAAATCAAAGGTACTCACGCTTTCCATCATGTTTAGCGCAACCAGCGTTTGGAATTTAGGCGATACCCCCACAGAGAAACGCTTACCGTAAGCGCTAAGCTCAAAAGATTTCGCTAGTGTCACACCCAAATCAACCGTACCACCCGCAAGACCTGTTGCCATCGAATCTAGGTCATTTGGATTTGGGTTGGTAAAATCACTCTCAGCCACCTCGGTAACCGCAAACGCCGCAACACTTGCTTTCGCAAATAGGCTAGCACTCACAAAACGGTTAGGGATAGATACCACCATACCGACTTTGGTTTCTGCTGCTATTTGGCCGTTATCCAATGCACGCAACGCATCTTCCCACTCACCACGTACACTTGGATCGTTTTCCAAACGATCATTCAAGTTTTGGAAATCATCTAGTTTGGTCATCATGTCATCAGCATCATGTGCGCTGACATTGATGCTTGGTAGCAACATACCAAAGTCATCATTGCTTTTATAATTTGTTGCCATCGCTGGGTTGTAAAACGCAGCAGTTAAATAACTGGCAGACGCAACACCCGTACCACCCATAGCTCCGCCACGTGCATCCATACCTGTGTAAGCTGCAGACGAAAAAGATACCAACGGCAAAGCTGCCGCAACCATTAATGAGATACCACTACGATTAATATTCATAATCCCTATTTAATTATCATTTTTTATTGAAAGCGCAAATGCGCGGGGATTATATCGGTCAAAATGACGTAAATATATATCTATCAATATCATAGAGTAAAAGCATTAATTTACATTGAATACAGGCTTGCTTTTTAATTCTCCTTTTGGCCTAAAATCTAACTGAATAATTACGCTGGCAAGGCGTCACAGTCGACACAATCACGCATAAAAAAGCAAATTATCCGATTTAGTATTCCATCAACACGCAATTCTATGTAATATTCGTCTGGCTATTTACGATATATCAGTGAATGGTTATGCGTTAAGTTGATTAGATAAATTTTCCAACCAACAATAAATTCGGATGTTGTATGCAAGAACAGACAATCAATCTAAAGAACCCCACCACAGCAAACTGGCTGATGTTCCTGATCCCTTCTCTACTGGGGGTTTTCTTGTTTATGGCGCCCATCAATTACCAAGACAGCATCACCATTCCTATTGCGGTGCTTGCTAAGTCGGTACAAGCCCTGTTTGAAGGCATGCTAACCACAATTGTGACTGTATCAATCACAGCAACCGCACTCGCGACCATCGCAACAAAAATCGTTAAACCACGCGCTATTTTAGACAACAATTTTTTGAGTGGTTTATTGAACCCTTCCCTTGCGTGGTTTGTGGTACAGCAGCTTGGCGCTATTTTTGTGGTCATGACTTACTTTGAAGTCGGCCCTGCCATGATTTATGACGGCGCGACAGGCGGCTTGGTCTTACATGATCTACTACCTGTACTATTCTCTGTCTTTATCTTTGCAGGCCTACTATTACCACTGCTGCTAAATTTTGGCTTACTGGAGTTCTTTGGCGCTTTGTTCGCAAAAGTGATGCGCCCGATCTTTGGTCTACCAGGTCGTTCAGCGGTTAACTGCATTGCATCATGGCTTGGCGACGGCAGCGTTGGCGTACTAATGACCAGCAAGCAGTACGAAGATAAAATTTACACCGAACGCGAAGCCGCCGTTATCGGTACCACCTTCACCGCTGTCTCTATTACTTTCAGTTTGGTTGTGATTGCCCAAGTAAACCTTGAGCACCTGTTTGCCCCGTTCTACCTCACTGTATGTTTGGCCGGTTTTGCCGCTGCTGTTATCGTGCCGCGTTTACCGCCGCTGTCTTGGAAAAGAAACCAATACATCGATGGCTCAACCGATCTTGTCGACCACGAAGCCATTCCAGAAGGCAGCACGGCGATCCGCTTTGGCTTAGAACAAGGTTTACTGAAAGCCAGCCAAGTGACGAGCATGCGTAAAGTGGTTATTGATGGTATTAAAAATGCCATGGACATGGTCTTTGGGGTGCTACCCGTTGTAATGGCGATTGGTACAGTTGCCCTGGTTATTGCAGAGAATACTCCAGTCTTTAACTACCTAGGCATGCCATTTATCCCGCTACTGGAGCTGCTACATATTCCGGAAGCAGCGGCAGCATCGAAAACCATTGTTGTCGGCTTTGCTGACATGTTCTTGCCTTCAATTTTAGCTGCCAGCATTGAGAGTGACTTAACCCGCTTTGTGATTGCAGCAATGTCGGTTACTCAGCTGATTTACATGTCTGAAATTGGTGCGCTACTGATTGGCAGTAAAATCCCAGTGAAACCATGGGAGCTATTTGTGATTTTCATTTTACGTACCTTAGTAACCTTGCCGGTTATCGCTTTGATGGCACACATCATTTTCTAAGCTATCACTTAGAGCACAAATTCAAACGTCAAAAAGCCTGCTAAAAATGAAGTGACCCCATTAAGTTGGACATTTTAGTTAAGCGGCTTGTAAGGCCTGATTTCGATATTCTATCGGAGTCAGG
>NZ_NOIF01000028.1 GCF_002265265.1 Photobacterium sanguinicancri | reverse complement strand
AATCAGCCATATCATCAAAATCAGCAAAATCAGCAAAATCAGCAAAATCAGCAAAATCAGCAAAATCAGCAAAATCAGCAAAATGCTAATCAAAACCAACACGAGCAAGCAAATCAATCATCAAAAAATTCTACATCGCCACCTTCGCCACAACCCAATAAGGCTAAGGATCAGCAAGATGATAAAAACGATGATCAGCAAACGGCTCGCCGCCAAGAAAGCAAAAGCGATCAAAGCAAACAGCAACCAACAAGTGCAGATAAGCAAGAGCAAGCCAAAAAAGCACAAGCATCGATCAACAAGGAAAATGGCGAGAAGGGAGATAAAAACAACGCACTCTCAGCCAGTAACCCTATTTTGAAGAAGCTAGAACAAATTCCTGATGACACCGGTGGTTTGATCCGCGCTCAAATTATTTTGCAGGCCCGCCAAAAAGAGGCACCTGAAGCAACTGAGAACTCATGGTAAGTAGAATGAAAAATAGAATTCAATCGCAACATCAGGTTGCGTCTTTCTCATGGATACTGTCACGCCTTCGTCACGTTATGGCATGGTTAGCCCTGAGTGCGTGCGCTTTAATCCCTGTTATGGCTCAGGCCGCACAAGTTGAAGCAACGGTGTCGAAAAACATTGTCGCTGTGAATGAAGTATTCCAACTTACGATTGCTATCGACAGTAACGTTAACCCAAATTCATTGGATCTATCCGCATTAGGAGAGAACTTCACGTATGGACGACCGAGTGTAAGCAGTAACAATGCATACAGTAACGGTACGCTCTCAAGCAGCACTCAGTGGCGTATTGCCATAGCAGCTAAAGCTGTTGGCACAGCGACGATTCCAAGCTTTCGTATTGGCGCAACAACTAGCGAGCCGATCTCGATTAAGGTACTCAAGTCAGCAAATGTAGCCACCAGTTCCGAACCTAATATTAAACTGAGCAGTTCACTCGACAAACAAACCTTATATGTCGGTGAAAGCGCGCGACTTACGGTGAGAATATTAATTGCCGAGCAACTGGATCAAGCTGCACTGGTTGCACCTGAAGCAAAAGGTATTGATATTGTTCAGCAAGGTGAAGATAAACAAGCTGAGCGTCTTTTGAATGGCCGCCGTTATATTGAGATCACCCGTCAGTATCAACTTACCCCTTTCGAGAGCGGAGACATCGTTCTAAAAGGTGCACAATTTAAAACCAGCGTGGTGAAAGGGAGTCGCGGCTTTGGCTCAACACTTAGCGTACCGTTCGACAAGAAAACAGATGATATAACGCTAACCGTTAAACCCAAACCAAGTAACTTCCAAGGGTTATGGTTGCCAACTGCCGATCTACAACTGGATCAAACATGGAACCCCAGTTCTACCACTGCTCGCGTTGGCGATCCGATCACACGTACATTAACGTTAAGAATCAAAGATGTTGCTCAAAGTAGCATGCCAAACCTGAATATTGATTACCCAAGTTCTGTTCGTGTTTACAGCGAAAAGCCCGTGTATGGCCAACAGAATGGCTATACCAGTATGATGATTAAGCAAGTCATTATCCCTCGTGAAGTTGGTGAACTTCGCTTACCACCTCTTACGATTAACTGGTGGAATACCAGCAGTAATCAGCAACAAACAACTCACGTTGACGGCTTAACATTAGATGTAAAAGAAGGTGACCTCAGCAATAATGTTCAACTACCGATCTTAAATGAACCCGCCTCCCAACCTACAGCAAATACGGCAAACGCCGTTGAAGTACAGATGGTGAAAGATGCTGGTTTTTGGCCGTGGTTAACCGCAATTGTAACCTCGCTATGGTTGCTAACGACCGGTTTTTGGTTAAAAGAACGTCACAAAAAACGTCCACAGCTATCATCACAGCAGCAAGCGCAACAAGCACCGCATTCGGCACCATCAACTAACGGTCAAGTGCTATCGCATCTACTGGCTGCCGTTCAAGCCAATCAGCCGATACAGGTACAATCTTACTATCAACAGTGGCAACACTGTGACTATCAAGCGGATTATATCGAACGTGTCGCGGCCGAGGTGAATACGATGATGGAAGCCCACTACAGTGCACGTTCGCACACTTGGGATAATCAGGCATTGCTCGCTTTATTAGGCCAAGCAAATAAACATTTACTTCAATCTGTCGCTCAAGAGGCCTTAGCTCCTCTTACGCCTTCACAAAGTAAGAAGAATCCATCTTCAGCTAAAGGGCAGTAAGCATAAGTAATCGCTAGTTCAGTTTATTGACCGTGCTTATTACAGCACGGTCAATGAACAAAGCTAAACACAACGTTGCTACACATATTAAGTTGCTAGGTATATTAAGTGGCTTTGCATCTTAAGGTACTAGGCATAGTAAGTGGCTATGAATACGTTTGAGTAATCGATTGGCCCCTAAAATAATCCACCGTCATGCTAGGAAATTCACTTACATTTAGTTACAAACAACCTAAAAAACCATCATCGGCACATGTAAAAAAGCGCCCCCAACTACCCATATTTAACAATTAACAACAACACGACACCCCGCAAATTACCCGCAACCCCTTGCCAGTGTGGCGTATACCCTGTTCTCAATAATCAAAGATAAATATAGGTTAATCGCGTGTTAAATAGTGGTTTCTAAAAAGATGACTAGTAATCAGTCTTAGATCCTGTTAAAAATTGTTTCGGAAGCAAGATAAAACGCTTCGTCAAATATAAAAATGCAGGATGTATTATGAACCAAACACAACCTTTTCTCGCCCGAGTCGCCAACGGTAGTCTAGTTATTCAGATCATCATTGGTATTGTTGCCGGTATTCTACTCGCAACTATCAGCCCAGATTCAGCCGCTAAAGCCAGTTTCTTAGGTAATCTTTTTGTTAGCGCTTTGAAAGCTGTCGCGCCCATTCTTGTCTTTATTCTGGTTGCATCATCAATTGCCAATCAGAAAAAAGGTGCACACACCAATATGAAGCCGATTATCGTGCTGTATTTATTGGGCACCTTTATGGCTGCTGTAACCGCTGTCGCAATGAGCTTCCTTTTCCCAACCACTTTGACGCTTGTCGCCGATAGTACTAATGCAACACCGCCAGAAGGCATTGCAGAAGTTATTAACACCTTACTTTTTAAGGTCGTTGATAATCCAATCAATGCACTAATGACAGGTAACTTCATTGGTATTCTGGCTTGGGCTATTGCATTGGGCTTTGCACTTCACAAAGCAAGTGATGCAACGAAGCAAGTCTTCCAAGACATGTCTGACGGCGTAACCTTGATCGTACGTTTCGTTATCCGTCTAGCGCCTATTGGTATTTTTGGTCTAGTCGCTAACACGTTCGCAGCAACAGGTTTTTCAGCATTGGCGAGCTACGCGCATCTTCTTGGCGTGCTACTTGGTTCAATGGCAATCATTGCGTTTGTTGTGAACCCAATTATTGTGTTTGTAAAAACCAAGCAAAACCCTTACCCGCTTGTACTTCGCTGTGTCCGTGAAAGTGGTATTACGGCCTTCTTTACCCGTAGTTCTGCTGCGAATATTCCAGTGAACATGCAATTGTGTAAAGACTTAGACTTGCATGAAGACACGTACTCAGTGTCTATTCCGCTAGGTGCAACCATCAATATGGGTGGTGCTGCAATTACTATCACCGTACTTACCCTTGCCGCAGTTCATACACTGGGCGTAGAAGTGGATATTGCAACAGCGCTATTACTTAGCCTTGTTGCCGCAGTGTCTGCTTGTGGTGCCTCTGGTGTTGCAGGTGGTTCACTACTATTGATCCCACTGGCCTCTAGCCTATTTGGTATTCCAAATGAAATTGCGATGCAGGTTGTTGCGGTTGGTTTCATCATTGGTGTTATTCAAGATTCAGCGGAAACAGCACTAAACAGCTCAACAGACGTTATCTTCACTGCCGCGGCATGCCGTGCAGCAGAAGCAAAAGAAGCTTCGGCACAGACCGTTTCATAAGACTTCAACGTCTATCCGTAAGTACGCACTCACGTGCTGACAGACAGAAAAAACAAAAGCGGCAACCGATAAGGTTGCCGCTTTTTTTAATGTCTATTATCAACCCGTAATACTCGGATTAATCATGCTGTAAAACGCTACTTACTTAGTCAGATCTTTCAGCTGTGAAGATAGCTCATCAGCTTTATCTGATAATTCACTCGCTTTATCAGCCGCTTGATCTTTGGCATCTTCATACATGTCTTGAACTTCTTCCATTTGGCGAGAGTTAGTCACATCTTCGATTTCATCTTTGTATGTAACGCCAAGGTAAACACCTAAACCCACAAGGGCAATGATAATATATTTAAGCATAATGCTATCTCTTTCGTTATCTATATCATTAATTATACATAGCTAATCGAGTAACAAAAGTAAATTACAGCATGTTTGCGTGCGGTGAAGTACATCCGAATATAATACGAAGAAGTAGAGAGATCATTGAAAGGAAAAAACGAATGAGCCCACAAGATTGTAGTGCCCATTTCGTTATTAGTTAGCCCGTTGTTAGTTCACTTTATGAAAGATAACTAAGGTGAGCCTGTGACAGTTTTGGGGGAAACTCAGGTGTTATTATTATAGGTCGTGCTAATTATTGTTTTGCAAAAATGGTGCAAGATTTTCGAATAATATATCTATTTCTTGTTTCGTATTGTAATGCATCATGCCAATACGGATCACGCCACCCTGTTGAAGTAAACCAAGCTGCTCAATTAAGCCAAGGGCATAAAAGTGTCCGTTCCACACGCACATATTATCCTTTGCTAAATGCCCAGCAACATCCGCAGGGGCCACACCCTCGATACATATCGCAAAAGTAGGTGTGCGTTCTTGTACGCGTTCAACATCTTTGATGCCATATAACACAAGATTACTGAACGCTGCCGACTTATTAATAAAGTAACGGCTTAGTGCTTGCTCGTGGCTTTGATATTGCGCGAAGCTCGATATTAACTGCGCTCGCAGTGAGTTCTCGTCATTACCCCATTGCGCTAAATAATGCACTGCCGCGATAAAACCCGCCAATGCTTCAAAGCTTTGCGTTCCCGTTTCAAAGCGACCAGGGCCTTCATTCGTTGCAGGCTCAACTTTATACGGTGTAATGGTTTGAAGCCATTTAGGCGCAATATAAGCAACACCCAAATGTGGGCCAAAGAACTTATAAGCTGAACACGCTAAAAAGTCGCACCCTAGCGCTTGTACATCCACCAAGTTGTGCGGCACATAATGCACAGCATCCACATACACTTTTGCTCCCACACTATGGGCTGCGTCTGTTACGCGCTTAACATCAACCAAAGACCCCGTCGTATTTGATGCGTACGTCACCGCAACTAACTGGGTTTTATCATTGATTAACGACGCTAAATGATCGTAATCGAGCGTACAGTCCTCAGGGTTTACCCGTACCTGATGCACAATCACGCCTTTGTCTTCTGCAGCTTGCTGCCAACTCGACACGTTAGAATAGTGATCAAGTGCTGTTACGATGATCTCATCACCTGCTTTCCAATCTCGGCTGATTGCTCGACTTAATTGAAATGTCAGTGATGTCATATTGGCACCAAATACAATATTGTCGGCAGACTCAGCCCCAAGTAGCGCTTGTGCCGCTAAGCGTGCATCGCTCATAAGTGACGTTGTCACCACACTAGAAAAGAAAGCACCACCTAAATTAGAGTTATAACGCCCTAAGTAAGCTGTCATAGTATCCAGCACAGATTGAGGCACCTGCGAACCGCCGGGACCATCAAAAAAATATACAGGCTTCCCATTCACTTTTTGCGTAAGCGCTGGAAACAATCGTCGTACCGCTTCTGGAGAAAAACTCATACCCCAGCCCCTTTTGCAGTAAGCACAAACACATCCATATAACCTTGGTGGTCTTTCTTCACCGCTTTAATTGGGCGCGCGTTATGCCATAGTTGGTTATCAGCCAAGATAGCCACTTCACCCTGCTGTAATGCCATACTCAAAAACGGTTGAGCATTTTTTTCACGGTACACCAAGAAATCACCGCCTTCGATATTATGGCGATCGATACCAATCACTGCGATATGCTGAAAGCCATCTTGATGAACCCCTTCAGGAGCAACCTGTGTTTCATCTTCACTCGTCGCGATGCGCATTTGGTGAATTTCAATTTCATGTTCTGCGCTAAGATGATTGGCATCGCGAAAGACACGGCACATTTCAAACATGCCTTGGCTGTTGATGACGGCATCTTCTATCACTTCAAACGATCGGCTGACATTACCTTGAAACGTATTAATGTCGTCAGACTGAACAAACTCACGAGCAGCTAGGTGAACAATGCCTGTATCACGCACTTTCACTATCGAGTAGCGGCGAAGACGGTATTGCCCATCGGCATGCTTGGTCTTCGGCAAATCGTGAAATGATGATGAAAGATCATTTACGGCTTTACCACTGAGTTGAGTCAATTGAAGTGTACGTTCCAATGTCGCTTTCATTATTAGCTCCTAACGTTCATACAATGCTTATTCTTTCAGTGTTTTCTAATACAGCTAACACCTCAGTTAATTAACATTCGCGCTACATTTAGGATTCATTATTTTTCCGCTCTTGCCAAGTGATATAGGTCTGTTATTTCACTTTTAGACTAAAATTCACAATAAAAGACTAAGATAAAAGATCAAATCAGACCAATAAACTGCATTTTAAGTTTCATGGCAGATAAATGCAGCGTTGTTAGCTACAGCAACAATTAAGGTACTGATTAGTCATTGTTTTAAGACTATCCCGCGAATCAAATCACTAAGCACGAGCAAGTGCTGCGATACAAACTCTTATGCTTATATGTTTTATATTGGACAGAAAACAGAAATGTATCAGCAATATTTACTAAGCTATTGGAAGCGAGCTCAATCTGGCGTAAGTCAATCAGTAGCAAATTTAGAGGTGGCGATTAACCCAAAATTATTTACGCGAGATAAAAATATCCCCCGTTTAACAAGCAATGGTCAGACTTTATTGCCTATCGCAAAGTCTGTTTAAGCTAACAGCTATATTTCGACCAAAAGATCGAATTACTCGATAACGCCACAAGAATACATAATGCTCTATAACGCATAATGGCGACACTTTAGTGTGGTATATTTCACTCACTAAGAGGCGAAGGATACAGCCGTAGGCAAGGACATGGATAGGAGCCGTTATGCAAAAACTACATAAACGCGTGGAGCGCTACGTTCTTTTTAGCGAAGTGGCCAAATTATTAAGCTTCGCCAAAGCGGCAGACAGTTTAACGATTTCTCGCAGCTTTCTTTCAAGCCAAATCAAGCAACTAGAAAAAGAATTAGGGACCAGTTTGCTGATCCGCTCAACGCGGCAAGTACGCCTCACACCTGCAGGCTTTAAGGTACTGGAGAAGATGCAGGAGATTAACGGCGCTATAATCAGCATGGAGCGCGAGTTAGATCAGAGTAAAAGCGAGATAAGCGGATTACTTAGGATCACGGCGCCAGAAATGTTTAGCCAATCCCACTTGACTGAGATCTGCCATCGCTTCAAACAAAAACATCAGAATATCGAGTTTGAAATTGATGTTAGCCATAACCTACATGACCTTACTCAAAGCCCTTTTGATCTAGCGATTCGATCAACAGAAACACCACCCGAAAATATGGTGGCTAAAAAACTGACGAGTTATCAGCATATTTGCTGTGCTTCACCTGAATACTTAGAAAAGTTTACGCATCCTGAGCAACCACTCGACCTCATGGATCACCATTGTTTATCCACCCCTCAGATCAGAACTTGGCCCTTTTATGATGGTCAAACTCGGGTAGACGTGGATATACAAGGCCCGTTTTCCGCGAATAACCAATTTTTATTGTTGCATGCCGCCATGCAGGGGCAAGGCATCATCAAGGCGCCAGATTATTTGGTTCAGCCCGCGCTAAAATCGGGAGAATTGGTGCAAGTATTGGAAAACTATTTTATTTGCAAAAACGACATGTTCCTTATCTATCCGCAGGTACTCCGTCGCAGCGCCAGCTTATCGGCTTTTATTGATTTTATGCAGCAGTGGTTTAGCGCCGATCCCGTCAAGCGTTAGCTGACGATCCTCATTTAATTACAAAATTATCTTCTTTTGCTAAATAAGCAAAGGGATCAGTGTGCTCGCCGTTCAGTGAACGAGAGCTTCTATACATTAAATAATGCAGTTAGGTTTATGGTTATTTATAAAAAAATATTTACTCTCGCGGTTCCCATCGCATTGCATAGCATGCTGTTTTCTTGTTTAGGTTTTATTGATACCTATATGTTGGCCCAATTAGGTGGCGACACAGTTGCAGCGGCAGGCATCGGGGCGAAAACCTTGTGGTTTGTGCTCAACCTAATTGTTGGTGTCGGTGGCGGTACGGCCATTTTTTGTGCCCAATATTGGGGTGCAAAAGACCTGACTGAACTTAACAAAACGATCCATATCGGGCTTTTTTATAGCATCTTAACGGCGGCTGCTTTAGTCCCTGTGCTCTACTTATTTGCTCCCTTTATTGCCGGTTTAATGACTAACGACGCGGCGATTATTGAATTGGCCACTGGATACTTAAAGATCACGGCCCTGACCGTATTGGTGAGTGCATTTTCTGTGATTTGGAGTGCAGGCATGCGGGCATTGCAAAAGCCTAAAATGGTGTTGTATCTGTTTGTGGTTGAGTTGGTATTAAATGTCACTTTTAACTACCTACTGATCTTTGGTTTATGGGGGCTGCCTGCGCTTGGTTTAATAGGAGCGGCTTGGGGAACGCTGGCTGCTCGTTTGCTTTCGACCCTGTTGTTTTTCTTCTATATCTATAATAAGCAGCCTTATTTGATGCTCTCAGTCAAAGTATGCAAGCAATCCCTGCATTGGCCTAAACATGCAACGTTTTTAAAAATCAGTTTACCCATTATTGCTGGGGAGTTTATTTGGAGTGGCGGCGTATTTTTATACCATACAATTTACGGCAACATTAGCACGACAGCACTGGCGGCTATCTCTATTTTATCGCCTATAGAGGTGATGGCTTCCGCATTAAGTTGGGGCTGTGCAGCGGCAGTCGGTATTTTAATTGGTGAAAAAATAGGATCGGCTCAGCAAAAAGAACTGAACCATTACGTCACCGCTGGATTTATTTCTGCCATTTCTGTCGGGCTAATTTTAGTGGGATTACTGTGGTTGAGTCGACATTATGTGTTGGGGTTATTTAACGCGATAGAAGCCGATGTACAAGCTATGCTGTATACCTTGTTCCCTTTTATCTTAGCCAGTATTTTTTTACGCTCTATTACGATGACAGCCATGTCTGGTATTTTAAAAAGCGGGGGCGATACGCAATTTACCATGAAGCTCGATTTCTGTGCACAATGGTTGGGAGCCGTTCCCCTTTCACTGCTCTTTGCTTTCTGGTTTCGCTGGCCTGTCGAGATTGTTATTTGCGCGGTATTACTGGAAGAAGGTTTGAAACTTATTCCTATCCTATACCGAATTAAAAGCGGCGCCTGGGTGAAAGAACTGGCTAAAAGCCCAAGCAGAGAAAGTAGCAACTGCGCTATATAGATAATAAAAAACCTCGCAGTAGCGAGGTTATATTGAAGTGGCTAAATTAACTATGCCACTTCACTTCCTTCAGGTGGAGGAGTTACCTGTATAGAACCATATCATTACGTATTATTCCCGTGCTCGTTAGAGAACATTCGCATCAAACGCCTTTCGAGGTATAAATCGGCCATTCCCTGCTTGTCCCGTAAATTCTCGATTACGTGCAACAACCTCTCCACGGCTGATTGTCATTACTGGCCAACCTTGGGTTGGGATATTCTCAAACGGGGTGTAATCGGCGTTGTCGTGCAATAAATCGTGAGTGATCGTGACATTCTGTTCTGGGTCAAACAGTACAAAATCAGCATCCGACCCCACCTGTAATGCCCCTTTTTGAGGGTAAAGGCCAAACAGTTTGGCTGGAAGATAACTGGTTAATTCAACAAAGCGGCTCGGACTAAAACGCCCTTTCATCACACCTTCCGAAAACATCAGTGGCATTCGGGTTTCAACACCAGGCATACCATTTGGACATGCGCTAAAGTTGTCTTTGCCGCGTTGTTTTTGCTCATGGTAGGTGAATGAACAATGATCGGTCGCTATGGTATCAATACTCCCATCCACTAGCCCTGCCCACAATTTTTCTCGCTCAGCGGCAGGCCGTAATGGCGGACTCAGAATGTATTTCAGAGCATCTTCTTTTTCATAGCAGCTATCATCAAGGATCAGATATTGCGGGCAGGTTTCAACCCATACTGGTTGGTGGTTGTTGCGCGCAAGACGCGCATAATCCAAGCCCAATCCATTAGAAAGGTGAACAATATACAACGGAGCATCACCCGCTAACTTGGCTAGATTGATCATTCGCGCGATAGCTTCTGCTTCACATTCAAGCGGGCGGCTTATCGCATGGTATTTAGGTTGGGTTTTACCTTGCTCAAGCAACTGTGCTCGCCGCAAGGCAATCGCAGCATCATTCTCTGGATGAACAGTGGCCAACGCTCCCACTTGTTTAAGCTGCATGAGTGCCTTTAATACCTCGGCATCATCGAGCTTATAGCCATAGGTAAGATATAGCTTAAAGCTGGATATCCCCTCCTCTTCAACCATAGATGCCATTTCACCGAGAATGTCGTCGTTAACGTGCTGAATAACGCCATGAAAGCTGTAGTCAATTGCTGCCGTATCCTTGGCATACGCTTGGTATACATTGAGCTGATGATGGAGACTGCACCCTTTGGGGCCAAATCCCATATGATCAATGACCATAGTGGTACCACCACAAGCGGCTGAACGAGTACCAGAAAGAAAGTCATCACAACTGCGAGCGATACCGACATCGATATTGAAGTGGGTATGGACATCAATACCGCCAGGCATCACATATAACCCCGTAGCTTCAATAATTTCACACGACTTAGGAATGGTATGAATTTCTGGGGCTATTTCAGCGATTTTACCGTCAATGATAAGAATATCGGCTTTTTGTTCTTGTCTATGATCAACCACTATCCCTTGGCGAAGCAGCATTGTCCTTGGCTGAAATTGACGAAAACTGTCCGATTGGGGTTTTGATGTTTTTTCCGAAGCCGCTGAAAACATATTATCTTCCTTCGATTTACTCTTTGTCGCGGTCAATTAAAGTAGTGGTCAATTAAAATAGTGGTCAACTAAAATAGTGGTCAACTAAAATTGGCCTTACAGCAAACTCAATTAAGGATTGGTTCACATTACTCTTTCTTTTGCCCGTTAAAACATTGACTCACATTAATGGACAAAAGAAACAGAAAGCATCCGCGTTACAGACAAGAAATCCATCCTGAGTGAGATGTTGCCAACGTCCCCAGGATGGAAAGGAGGAATAAGCAGAGCTTGATATCCTCCTTCTGTCGTTACAAAAACTATTTTTTAAGTTCACTCAAGTACATCTGAGGGATAACAGCGTACATCGCTGCACAAGTGACTAAGTGATCTTTCCACGTTTTCTCGTTTGGCGCGTGAGCTTCAGGCTCTTTACCAGGGCCAAAACCGATAACAGGAATACCATAGCGACCCATGATAGAAACGCCATTAGTAGAGAAGGTCCACTTATCAACGGTTGGTTTTTTGTCGAACAGTAACTCGTAAGAAGCTTCTAGTGTCTTAGTCGCAACATGCTCTTCATCAATAACCCAAGCTGGGAAATAACATTCTGTCGGATAAACTAAACCAGTGTAGGCTGGGCGGTCATAGTCGTACATAGAGACTTTACCACCAAACTTTTTAACAGAGTCCAGCTCTTCGATTTCTTTGATCGCGCCTTCCCATGTTTCGCCCCAAGTCAAACGACGGTCAATAGAAATTGCACAACTATCTGCAACCGCACAGCGGCTTGGTGAGGTGTAGAACACTTCAGATACGGTCAATGTACCTTTCCCTAGGAATGGGTCATCGCCAAGATTTGAAGAGAGTTTCTCGATGTCGTTGAGCATATGGCCCATCTTAAAGATGGCGTTGTCACCACGTTCTGGTGCAGAGCCGTGACAGCTCACACCTGCAACATCAACTCGGATTTCCATACGGCCACGCTGGCCACGATAAATCTGACAATCTGTTGGTTCGGTTGATACCACAAATTCAGGGCGGATATTGCTTTCTTGAATGATGTACTGCCAGCAAAGACCGTCACAGTCTTCTTCTTGAACCGTACCTGTCACAAGCAAGGTATATTCGTCTTCCAAGCCAAGATCTTTGATTATCTTACCGGCGTAAACCATCGACGCCATACCACCTTCTTGATCCGATGCACCACGGCCACCGATCACTTCGTCATCTTCCATACCTTCATATGGGTCGAAGTTCCAGTTATTCATGTTACCGATACCCACGGTATCGATATGTGCATCCATAGCAATGAGATGAGGACCATGACCAATCCAACCTAGTACGTTACCCATTGGGTCGATTTCAACCTTGTCAAAGCCGACTTTTTCCATCTCTTCTTTAATGCGTAAAACGACTTTTTCTTCGTTACAACTTTCACTTGGAATCGCAATCATGTCACGAAGGAAGCGAGTCATATCCGCTTTGTATTCTTGGGCTTTGTCCAGTACTTGAGTGAATGGAATATTCATTATAATTCTCCTTGAACCGAGCGGTGGTCATCACACTCGGTATGATCGATTTTCACGGCATCCTGCCTTTTTGATGACGCTGACACGACGCTAAATTTGAAATTTGGGTGTATTAATTTTTTAATCATTCAGTGACGCTAGTTAGTGTCAGAGCAAAGAGAAAGCGCGAGGATAATAAACATCAATAAACGCTTTCATACCGCTATTAACTAACTAGCAAAACTCAAATCGTTTGATGCTTACCGCCCCATACCACTTCACGATAATGGACAGGGTCGGTATCGCCTTCGGTATTAATTAGGAGCACCACAGAATCTTTATTGAGGCCTAGCTTTGCCATCAATTGTTCTTTTTCTGGGTGAAAATGCACAGCGGCAAGCAAACCAGCCCCTACGGCACCAGACTCACCAGAAACAATCCTTGGGTCGCTACCTTGTGGGTTGCCGAGAACTCGCATACCGAGTGCCGCAACACTGTCTTGGCAAGAAACAAACTGGGTAGAACAATCACGAAGTACTGGCCAACCAATAGGATTCGGCTCACCGCAGGCCAAGCCAACCATGATGGTTTCAAGATCACCATTAACATTGACCATTTCACCCTTCTCACTGATACCTGAACGGTAGATACAGTCAGCGTTATCTGGCTCGATAACTACAGAGTGCAAGTTATCAGGACCATACTGGTCACAAAGGTAGCCAAGCACACCACCAGCCATCGCACCAACACCGGCTTGAAGGAAAACATGCGTCGGACGTTCAACAGCCATGGCTGTCATTTGATCAACAGCTTCTGCCGCCATGGTGGTGTAACCTTGCATGATCCAAGTAGGAATTTCGGTATACCCTTCCCATGCTGTGTCTTGCACCACTTTCCAGCCGTTTTCATTCGCTGTTTTAATGGCAAGGCGAACGGTATCGTCATAATTCATGTCGGTGACAATACATTCAGCACCCAAGGCTCTGATATTATTCACTCGCTCATCTGCTGCGCCTTTTGGCATGTACACGACGGCATTCTGACCGAGCTTATTGGCTGCCCACGCAACACCACGACCATGGTTACCATCGGTTGCCGTTGCGAAAGTCATTTTTTCTGTAATATCGTTTTTTAGTTTAGCGAAATCAAAAGCATTGATATCGAGCTTGAACTCATCACACAGCAGACGGGCAATAGCATAAGCCCCTCCTAGCATTTTGAATGCACTCAAATCGAAGCGGTAGGCTTCATCTTTGACTAAGATTTTTTCTACACCAATTACATTAGCTAGGTAGTCAAGGGAATGTAATGGTGTGGGTTGATATCCTTCCACCGCTTGGTGGAATGCACGGGCTTTTTCCGCCTCGATGGCGGTGAATAGTGGAGAAAGCTGACCGTTATAGTGGCGGTTATCGGCGATCTCCATTTTTAGAGTGAACGTAGACACGACCATACCTCATAAAAATAAGAGAAAGAAAAGGCGGGGGTTATTCAATAGCCTAGATTCAAGAACCTAGATTCAATAAGCTATATTCAATAACCTATGGGGTTCCCCCCGCGAGTAGACTTACATAAAACAAATAGTTTGATTAGGTGTTTCCCTGCCCAGCGAACACCTGAAAAGTATCGTTAGGCAGGTGAAGGTTCGTTATCCGACTGCGTTATTTAACACGCTTCTTCGCATCATCCAGTAGCTCTTGTAGGATGAGTCCAGGCTCTTGGTATTTACGGTTCATGATCATTGCCGCAATCACATATGGCTTCCAGCTGGCTTCCTTATAAGTTTCAATACGGTACTTCTCAAATACCGACTCTGCCACTTCGCCTGCTTCACAAGACACACCAGTAATATCTGCAGGTAAGCAGTGCATGTACAATGCTTCACCCGCTTTGGTTAGCTTCATCATTTCTTCAGTACAGTGCCAATCTTTATGGTTGGCATTCTGCGCCAAACATTCTTGTTCCAGTGCTTTCAAGCCATCATGATCGTTAGCGCGTAACAACTCAGTACGACGCCCCATCACTTGGTAAGGCGCCCAAGATTTTGGATACACGATGTCAGCATCTTTGAATGCTTCTTCCATGCTGGCAACTTGCGTGAAACTACCGCCAGATGCTTCTGCATTCTTACGTGCTTCTTCAACCACTTCAGGTATAAGGTCATAACCTTCAGGATGCGCTAGCGTCACGTCCATCCCAAAGCGGGTCATCAGACCGATAATGCCCTGAGGTACAGACAATGGTTTACCGTAGCTAGGTGAATAAGCCCATGTCATCGCAATTTTCTTGCCTCTCAACTCTTCTAAGCTACCGAAGTGTTCTTCCAACCATGCCAAATCAGCCATAGACTGGGTTGGGTGGTCGATATCGCACTGTAGGTTAACAAGTGCAGGACGATGAGGTAACACACCTTCTTTGACGCCATCATCTAATGCAGCACCAACCTCACGCATGTAGGCATTCCCTGCCCCTAAGTACATATCATCACGAATGCCGATAGCATCAGCACAGAAAGAAATCATATTGGCGGTTTCACGAACGGTTTCACCATGGGCGATTTGAGATTTACCTTCATCCAAATCCTGTTGAGCAAGCCCTAGCATGTTGATCGCTGATGCATATGAGAAACGGGTACGCGTTGAGTTATCGCGGAAGAGAGAAATGCCAAGACCATTGTTAAACACGTTAGTTGAAATATTTTCCTGACGCATAGCTTTTAGTGCTTGGGCTGTTTTCAGAACACGCTCAAGCTCTTCCGGTGTTTGCTCCCACGTCAATAAAAAGTCTTTGTCGTGTAATTCAGATTTTAGCTCATTAATTTCCTTGATTAGTTCATTGATGCTCTTCATATTTTCCTTCCCGGTTTTAATTGTTATGCGTCCCTGACAATACTTCTCATCACAGGGCTGTCGCTTAATAGATAGTGACCCTAGAATATTCAATAATAAAATACGGTTATTAAATGTAGATAATTCAGAACTTGACTAAGTAACAATCAACAATTGTGCCAATATTAAATTCTACGAAGATTATTTATAAATAACCTTTCCCTCCCCATAGATACTGGGACGTGAGAGGCATTAAGTGCTCTGATATAAAAAAGGGAAGTTAAATAGCATAAAAACTATCAAAGATGTATCAGCTCTTTACGCCAAAATGATAGTGATAAGAGCGATGGAATATCATTTTGATATTTAAAGATGATCTTGGTAACAAAAGCATTCCATTTTGGTCTTTTCAATTAGAAAAACCGGACAAATATCCAAACAGTCTATTTTTTTTTCATTTATGCTAATTTTATCATTAAAGGAATAGTTTGAATAATATGCAGAATGCTACCTCTCATTCAGAATTAATGCAGTTGCAACCAACAATCCTTCGGTTCACCCAAATGTTGTCGGCCGTGTTAAAAATTGATGCCGAAGTTGTCGATGCCGATTTGGTTAGAATTGCAGGCACAGGTCCCTACAGTAAGTTTTTTGGCAAAAAGCTAAATACAAGCTCAAGAATCTTCAGGTATATCATTGAAACAAATGAAGAAAAGGTTGTAGTTAAATCGAGAACAGATCCTTTGTGTGAAGGGTGTAACAACAAAAGTTCTTGTCGTGAAATGGCCTTCCTTGGTGTACCAATCATGATCGAAGATCGATGTTTAGGCGTGATCAGTCTTGTCGCATTCACTGAAGATTCACGAGAAAGAATCAAGGATAATGTCCAGCTTTTCTCAGACTACGTTAAACACATAGCGCAAATAGTTGTCTCCAAAGTTGTCGAAAAGAATAGTAAAAATAAAGGTCTTGACGAGGTGTTTACTCATCTTATTGAAAACATGGACCAAGGCGTATTAGTGCTCGATGAAAACAACCGAGTAAAATACGGTAACCAGCCAGCACTTAATAACTTAAATATAAAGCAGGACGCTTTATATGACCTTGAAATTAAAATTCGATCGTTGTCACTTCACAATAATGAAATAAAAAGCCATCAACAACATATTATTTCACAAGGTGAATGGCAAAAATTAATTGTTGGGCAGTTTTATAACACACAGGGACAGCAATTATTTTTGATGGCTTACCATCAACCCAATAGCGATTTTATGATTCAAGATCATGGCTCCCTACTCAGTACTGTCATTGGTGAATCAACCAAGATGCGCCAACTCAAAAAGATGATTACTCGCGTTGCCAGCAGCCCTTCGAGCGTTCTGATTAATGGTGAAAGCGGTACAGGTAAAGAGGTCATTGCAAATGCAGTACATAACCTCAGTGATCGAAGCCAATCACCATTTATTGCCATCAACTGTGCCGCGATTCCTGAGCCCTTGCTAGAAAGTGAATTGTTTGGTTATGTTAAAGGAGCATTTACTGGCGCCTCGAATAAGGGCAAAAACGGCTTGATCCAAGCCGCTAACAAAGGAACCCTCTTTCTTGATGAAATTGGCGACATGCCAATGACTCTACAGGCGAAGCTACTACGTGTACTGGAAGAGCGAAAAGTAATGCCAATAGGCTCAAATAATGCTGTTCCGGTGGATATCAGGATTATTTCCGCTACCAATCATAATTTCCAAGAAATGATTGCGACTAATAAATTCCGAGAGGATTTGTATTACCGCCTTAACGTGATCCCTTTTCAACTGCCACCGTTAAGGGAACGAGAAGGTGATATAGCATTGCTGACTAACTACTTTCTTGAGTATCACACCCAAAAAATCGGCGTGGTCTACCCAGGAATAAGTGCAGAAGCGATGCGTCGCCTTAATGTCTATCATTGGCCGGGAAATGTACGAGAGCTCAGCAATTTAATTGAATATCTTGTCAACATCGTACCTGAAGGTGACCAAATCGACATTGACTTGCTTCCTCCACATTTTGAGCAAGCACCAGAAGTTGCATGCCCTGAGGAAGCCTATAACGATGATTACTCGATGAGCTTAGAAGATATGGAAAGGAACCGTATTGAGGAAGCGATATATCGTCTTGGTAACCGCAAAATGGTAGCCGAAGAGCTAGGGATTGGTATTGCAACCTTGTATCGTAAAATCAAAAAATACGAGCTCAATAACCATAGAACCTCTTGATTCAATGGCTGGTGACACACCATAGCCAGTCACCATAAGCCACTTAGCATAGCCACTCACTATGGATACCAACAATGAGTAAGGTATCAGGTAAGATTACTGTTCACCAAGGGGGGGCCTTGGATTAGATCACGATATAAAAGCTGGGGGGTAGATCTCATCAGCTTTTATAAGCTCCTTCAGTTGCTGCCTACTTTTACTATGGCAGCAACTAAAGGGAGCATAGTCAAAACTAAATTGCCCAACCTCCTGCGTAGAAGGCGACCAACACAATGGCAATGATGACGGTTCCGACATTCAAGCGTTTCGCCTCACCAGAAACTACTCGACCAATCACCAAAGAACCAAAGCCAAGCATAATACCAGTAACGATATTACCTGTTAGTACAATAAATACTGCGCACATAAGGCCAGATAGCGCATCGACTGAGTCAGCCATATCCAACTTGCTTACGTTGCTCATCATTAGCAGACCAACGTACATCAAAGCTGGCGCCGTAGCGTAAGCTGGGACCAAATAACTCAGTGGCGACAAGAACAGTAGTAATACAAACAGGCCACCAACAACCGTTGCAGTCAGGCCAGTTTTACCACCAGCGGCAGTACCTGCTGCTGATTCGATATACACAGCTGCAGGTGCTCCACCAACAAAGCCAGCAAAAATACTACTAACGGAATCTGAAGTTAGTGCTTTACCACCATCAATGATTTGACCGTCTTTATCCAATAGTTTCGCCTGACCAGCAACGGCACGGATAGTACCAGTTGCATCAAAAATAGCCGTCATCACCAATGCCAACACACTTGGGATCACAACGGGATTCAATGCCCCCATAATATCCATGGTACCCAATAACGACTCACCTTCCCCACCAAACGATGGCATCGCAAACAGGCCTTGGTAAGTCACGTTAGGATCGAATATCAGGCCGAAGATAGAAATAGCAACAATCACCAGCAGAATACCACCGGGAACTTGACGCTTCTCAAGACCGAAAATTGCGGCTAGACCAACAATCGACATCAAGACAGGTAACGAAGTGAACTCACCCAATGCGACAGGTAGGCCTGCATGAGGGTTTTGCACCACCAAACCAACACCATTAGCCGCAATCAGTAGCAAAAACAAACCAATCCCGATACCCGTTCCGTGCGCAATTCCTGAAGGCAAGTTAGTCAATATCCATTGGCGCACACCCGTGACGGTAATAGCTGTGAACACTACCCCCATTAAGAACACGGCACCTAGTGCTACGGGAATACTGATCCCCTGCCCTAACACCAAACTAAATGCGGTAAACGCGGTAAGGGAGATCGCACAACCAATAGCCATCGGCAAGTTTGCCCAAAGCCCCATTAGCAGTGAACCAAACGCAGCAACTAGACAAGTAGCAATAAACACCGCCCCTTGGTTAAATCCAGCTGCACCCAGCATACTCGGCACTACAATGACCGAATACACCATTGCCAGAAATGTCGTCAAACCAGCGACCACTTCTTGTTTTACGCTACTACCGCGTTGGGAAATTTTAAAATATCCATCCAACCCGCCTTTACGAGATGTGTCTTCTTCTACAACTGTGGATTCATGATGAATCGAACTATTCTCAGACATGATGTAATTCCTTGTAAAATTGAGTGTCCGGCTCGCTGCCTGAACACCTCGATAAACGTTGAGCTTCCTCTCAACCCGCCCCGTTGCAATCGATTGCTTTCTTGGGGCTGTGACTTGTCCGTAACGCTATAAATGTTGCTGTCTTTTATCGACACAACCCCAGTTAACAGAACCCATCAATCCCCATAAGGAATATCCCTAGAGCAAATAACCGAGGCTGAGCAAGGTAAATTGGCGGCGATTATACGCTTCACTCACCCTGCATTGTCAAAAAATCATTTTTCACCGAAACCGTTTGCGTGAAATTTAACCTCTCTCGTACACTAATCGACCATCGACATAGGTTCGATAGATGCTTCGGTCGTCGCCTAACGTCATCAACATGAACAATTTATCAGACAAGTTACGCGAGCTGTCATAGCGAAGCTGCTGTAATGGTGTCGAACAAGGATCGATAATGACGAAATCAGCCTCTTTACCCACCTCGAAGTTACCAATTAAGTGATCCAAAGAGAGTGAGTTTGCTCCCCCTAGAGTGGCTAAATAAAATGCTTCGAACGCCGAAAGTCGATGCTGTTGCAACTGCATAATCTTGTAAGCTTCGTTCAGCGTTTGCAGCATATTAAAGGTTGTCCCCGCACCGATATCGGTCCCCATTCCGACTTTTACCTTACGCTTCCAAGCTTCCTGTAACTTGAACAAACCGCTACCAAGGTACAAGTTTGATGTTGGGCAGAAGGCGACAGCTGAATCTGTTTTGTGCAAACAATCCCACTCTTCATCTTCGAGGTGGACACAATGCGCAAACACACTCTTTGAACCAGTAAGGCCATGATGGTGATAAACATCTAGATAACCGTCTTGCTCAGGAAAAAGCTCCTTCACCCAAGCAATCTCATTTTGATTCTCACACAAATGTGTGTGCACATAGGTGTCTGGATATTCCTCTTTGAGTCGGCCAGCAATAGCTAACTGCTCTGGTGATGACGTTGGTGCGAAACGTGGTGTAATGGCATAAAGCAAACGGCCACGTTTATGCCAACGCTCTATTAATTCTTTGGTTTGGTTGTAACCTATCTCTGGCGTATCTAACAAATATTCAGGCGCATTGCGGTCCATCATCACCTTTCCGGCGATCATCCGCATATTGATCTTCTCTGCCTCTTCAAACAGTGCATCAACCGATTCAGGGTGAACCGTGCCAAACACCAAGGCAGTTGTCGTTCCGTTTCGTAATAGTTGTTTGATAAAGAAGGTCGACATTTCTCGCGAGTAGTCTTTATCTTTATAGCGAGCTTCCGTCGGGAAGGTGTAGTTATTCAGCCATTCCAATAGCTGTTCGCCATAGGCGCCAACCATTTCGGCTTGAGGATAGTGGATATGGGTATCGACAAAACCTGGCATGACAATCTTGCCAGGGTAGCTTCGAATACGAACAGTCGATGGGATTTTATCTTTACCTTCAGACCATTCGCCAACCCACTCGATACGCCCGTTGTCGACTAACATCAAACCATCTTCAATAAAGCGAACGTTCTGCTCTATATCTTCCGGTTTGTCGACAACTCTAGCGATATCCATGATAGACGCTCTAATTGCTTTAATAGATTGGGTATATTCCATAATTACCTCTTATCTTTCTGTGCTGGTCAGTGGTAGGGCACCGTTTTTTCCAGCTCTCATTTTTATTAAATTCGTTCTGTCTAAAACTTAAACTTGCTGTTCACGTGACTGCACGGCTTCTTCCTCAGCCAATGCTTTTTCACATTTTTCACACTCTTTAATCTGATCTTTCAACGCTTCGCGTTTTTCGTTCGCGCTTTCTACTTCATCAGCACGGTTAATACCCAGAGCGATATTAAGGCCTAGAGCCACTAGAGAGCCCGTCGTAATACCAGAACCTAAGATGACGCGGACTGAATCTGGCATATACGTTAAGATTTCTGGACGAACCGTTACCGCCATGCCCGAGGCAACCCCGACAGCGATGATTAGCATATTGCGTTTGGTAAAGTTAATTCGTGACAGGATGCCAATACCCGCAGAGATGATCATGGCGAACATCACAAGTCCTGCGCCACCCAGCACCGGAGAAGGAATTGTGACTACAATACCGCCCAGTTTCGGGAACATACCTGCAATCAGCATGATCACACCAGTAACAGCAACCACATGGCGACTAGCAACACCGGTAATCGAAACAATACCGACATTCTGGCTGAATGATGAAAAGGGAGTTGCACCAAATACCGATGCAAGGGCGCTACCGATACCATCACATAAGATCCCTTTTGATAGTTTCTTCCCAGTCAACTTGGTATGGGTTGCATCGCTCAAGGCCAAAAAGTCACCTGTCGATTCCATGATGGTAACTAGGTAGGCAATAGACATCCCGATAACGCCACTGACGGTAAAACTGAGTCCGAAAGGTAATAGTTCCGGCAAAGAGAAGAACTTGGCTTCTTTTACTGGCGTAAAGTCCACCACTCCCATGAAAATCGCGACAATGTAACCCACCATCATTCCGATCACGATTGCAGCAGCAGAGACCAGTCCTTTACCAAGTTGCGACAGTACAATCACCACAACCAACACCAGTAAACCCAACATCAAATTATTGATTTGACCGTAATGTTCCTGCCCGACAAAACCACCCGCAAACCAGTCGACAGACACAGGCAAAATTGTCAGACCAATCAAGACCACCACGGTACCAGACACCACAGGCGGAAAGAGCTTCCTAATTTGCGGCATGAAACGGCTACCAATGATCATCACTAACGAACCAACCAGTGATGCACCGAATATTCCGGAAATACCAGAGTCCAGTCCAATAGAAATTGATATAGCCACAAAGGTAAAGCTGGTCCCCATCACCACCGGAAGTCGGATCCCAACAGGGCCAACCCCCTTGCACTGGATAATAGTCACCACACCCGATACCATCAGAGCCGCATTGACCAAAATCACCATTTGATCTGTCGGTAAGCCAATCGCACTACCGACCACCAGAGGGACGGCAATAATAGCCCCCATAGCAGCAAGCATATGCTGAAGGGCAAGAAGGATCGCCGCCCCCATTGGAGGTCTATCTTCCACGTTATAAAGCAGTTTCATTTCAGTTCCATCCGTACCAGTGAAACACTAGGGCCTTTACAACGTGATCAACCAGAGCCTATCCCTGCTTACCCGTCGATACCCTGACAAAAAAAACGGCCATTCCCATCCACTGGAAATGACCGCCTTCGCATTGATTAAAGCTTATTCAGACCGTGTAGAACCTTCTCAGGTGTAAAGTGCCAATCTCGAATCCAGACGCCACATGCATCATGAATTGCACTGGCAATCGCTGGAGCGGCACCGTTAACACCAATTTCAGAAATCGATTTCGCACCGTAAGGGCCAACCGGATCGTCACTTGGTACTAACACCGCTTTGAAATCGCGAGGGATATCGCCAATCATCGGCGCGCCATAGCTCTTCAAATCTCGCGTTACAGGTACACCATGTTCATCATAAATCAGCTCTTCATATAAGCTGTGACCAATGGCTCGCATACTGGCACCGTATATCTGTCCTAACGCTAAATCAGGGTTAACGGGCGTACCACAGTCGAGCAAGGCATGGAACTTATCGAGACGGATTTCACCCGTACGCGTATTAACCGCCACCTCAGCGAAGTTTGCGCCATAAGGGAAGGCAAATTCTGGGGTGGTGAAACAACCTGAAGCCAGTAATTGCCCCCACCCTGTTCCGCTTTCCGCTTTGTGGGCAATATCGAAGTAGTTCACTTCTCCCTGCTTACCTTTCACCAAGCCTGGCGCCACAATAGCGACATCTTCAACGGGTTCACCCAGCATTTCAGCGCCGCACTTAAGGATTTTCTCACGCATCGCTTCAGCTGCTCGCTTGGCCGCATTACCTGAGAAACATGTTCCAGATGAGGCATAAGCCCCTTTATCAAACGGAGCATGATCGGTATCACCAGAGTGAATCGTAATTTCATCCATCGGGCAGCAAAGCACTTCAGCGGTCAGTTTGCTTACCACAGTATCAAGGCCCGTCCCTATATCAGCGGCACCAGAGTGAACAATGAAGGTACCATCCGATGCCATTTTGATTTGGCAGTTAGCTTGATCGATATCTGGAATGCCGGATTTTTGCTGGATAATCGCCACACCACGGCCCACTTTCCATTCGCCGTCATCCTGTTTCGGGCTGTCCCACTCAATCAACTTACGACCTTCGCGCAAAATAGGCCCAAGGGCACAGCTGTGAACTTTAGGGGCACTGGCAGGCATTTTACCTTCGCCGATAGCCGCTAGGATTTTCAGCTCTTGGCCTTCAACCACACGGTTCTTCTCAACCATATCAAGATGGTCAATACCCAGCTCTTTCGCCATTTCGGCCATCGCCATCGTCAGTGCATAGTTGCCTTTCGGCGCACCGTAACCCTGATAAGCCCCAGTCGGACAAATATTGGAGTAATACGTGGTTACCCTGAAGTCCACATTGTCACAAGGGTACAAAGGTAGAGACAAGGCTGGACCATTTGATGGCACGGTCAGCGCGTGGTTTCCGTAAGGGCCAGTGTTGGCACGGAAATCCATATCAATCGCCGTGAGTGTGCCGTCTTTCTTCGCACCGAGTTTCACTACCACTTTGGCAACGTGGCGGGTTGAGTTACAGATAAACTCTTCTTCACGGGTATGGTGGAAATACACCGGACGACCAGTGGTCCAAGTTGCCCATGCACACACATCTTCCAACAAAATATCTTGTTTCGAGCCATATCCGCCACCGACACGCTCTTTAACGATGTGTACTTTGTTCTGCTTCACATCAAGAATTTTGGCTACCTGGCGGCGCACGTGCCAAGGAACCTGAGTCGAATCGTGCATCACAATACGATCACCATCCATATAGCTATAACAAATATGGGTTTCAACTGGCAGTTGTTGAACCTGCTTCGACTCGTAAGTACGTTCGATAATCATATCCGCTTCAGCAAAGCCTCTATCGAGATCACCGATATGGCCGCGAACACTAGCGGCAATGTTTTTGCGCGGGAAGCAACCAATCGGGAAATTCACGATTAACTTACCTTCACGCGGATCGGCGTTACGGTTCTGCTCTTCTAAATCATCAGGCGCACCTACGCCATATTCGATAGGCTCGTTATGAATGATAGGGGCATTAGCGGCCATCGCCTCATCAATACTCATGACAGGCTTAAGCACATCATATTCGACGTCGATCAGTGTCAATGCCTGCTCTGCTATTTCCACTGATTCAGCGACAACAGCAGCAACACGGTCACCCACATGGCGCAGTTTTTGGCCAAACATACGGCGATCGAGCGGTGACGGCTCAGGTGCACTCTGGCCACCGGGTGTATAAGGAATATCTGGGCAATTTTTGTGCGTTATCACAGATACCACACCCGTTAGTGCTTCGGCCTTAGACACATCTAGGTGCTTGATCCAAGCATGAGCGTGCGGGCTTCTCAGCATCTTAATAACACAAGCGTTAGCAGGGATGCGATCTTCAACATAGCAAGGTTTGGCCTGCACCATCTTCGCCGAGTCAATCTTCGGACAGTTCTTACCAACCACTGCCAAGTCATCACGAAATTCTGGCGCAAAATGTTGAGTGTAAGCAGGATCGTCAAGGCGTTTCACTGCCAATTCAACCACTTCATAAAACTGCTGATAACCGGCATCTCGGCTAAACAACCCAGATAGCGCATCATCAATTTCATCGCGCGTTGGCTGCGGAATTCGCTCAAGCAGATCGGTCAAGATCAGCGCTAATGCTGGGTCGTTATAACCCGATTGCACCACGCCCACATCGATCATCGTTCGCTGAACTAAGCTTAATTGATTCCACTCGCCAAGGGCTTCCGCTGTTTTCACTTCAGCACCTTCAAGTTGGGCTGCAATCAGCAAGGAGGCGTTAATTAATTCGCCATTAAGCAGGATCACATCTGACCCCGCATAACCCCAACCATCATCGCTATTTCGAACCGAGTGGTAACCCATAGAATGCAGCAATGTCTGTACATTTTCGCCAATACGGCATTCCAAAGATTGAGGACGGCCATTTAAGGTAAATTGAATCGTCATGATTATGCCTCCTCTACCATGTGCTGACATTCAGCCATCAAATCCGTGATCACAACACCTGCGATATATCGCTTGTATTCCACACCGCCGCGAATATCGGCTTCTGGGTAAATAGCATCGGCAACAGCTTGCTCTAGCAGCTCCCCTTTTAAATCTTGCGTTTCTACATCACGGAGACGAACGGGACGAGCCGCACCTTGATACAACGGCGAAACGCCATCAAGCGCGATGACCTTATTTCCTTGCTTATCAATCGATACTGCTGCAGTCACAATCGCTAGCCCCGCCGCAGAGCGGGCAATGTTGTAACCAATACAAGTCAGGCTGCTATCTGGGATAATGACAGTGGCGATAAGCGCTCGCTCATCGTTGTTGATGTAATCTTCAACATCCACTTCCTGACCATTGGCCAGTTTCAATTTTGCTTTCAGCGCCAGTAGGCTGGGTATTAATAATGCCTCTGGCTGTCGTGCGGCAATCTCACCACCCAAGGTGGCCTGATTACGAATATGACGGGAATAGATAAATGCAGCAGATTGCTTTAAGGCCACAGGGACAAGTTCATGGTCTATCAACTGCTGGATATGGCACATCGCACCTATATGTAAACTATCGCCTTGCTGCTCGATCTGGGATAAATTCAGTCTCCCCAAAGAGATAGCTATCGTTTTATCAGTTTTAGTGGGTGCTGCATTGATTTTAGATCCCCCAGCAAACCAAATGGCGTCATTGCCATGCAATTGCTTGAATTCAAGTGCCTGAGCAGGGGTGTCAGGCGTTAGATATTGTTCAATCATATTAATTGCCTTTTCGCATTATCATTGTTATTCCTGCACCATGCGTTCAACCTAATGGCTCTACGGAACGTTATTAATGTCTTAAATACTTAAAAGGCAACAAACACGCCAAGCTGCTAAAACTGATCTTCTAAGGAAAATATTCGTGAGCGGAGTCAGAAATTTAGCCCAAATTAGCATCGCTATCGGGACAAATATTCCTTTTTATTTGTTGAATGTTCTCGACCTAAACACCTAAATAATAACGGTTATCACTACGGAGCATAGTGATATCAAAATAATATCAGGGGCTATCAATATGATATGAATGGCGGTGATAGTGCTGTCACTATCACCTGATAGCGGTTATAGAATTACTTACAAGCACGAGTTTACTACCATCAAAGGACAACGGCAGGAGAAGGTCTTTGACCTAAACAAGTTTCAAGCGGTATTTAGAGGGCGACTTCTCAGCGACGCACCTGAGCTTACAGCCCAAGATACTAAACAAGTTGGGTTACTCATTGCCGATAAGCAACCTGGCCCCTTTGCTCTGAATCTAATCCAGATTCAATTTAAAAGCTCGCAGGAAGCAAGTGAATATAATCACCCCTAATGCATTGCTATATAGCCAGTGATGACGCTAGTTCTTTTTTGATACTGCGTGCTGCTCTACCATGAACGCGATCACTTCATCATTTAAGCAAGATTTACTGACATATTGGCGCTGTTTACCCATATGAAGGATAAAACCTAAATCGCTTTGTTGAAGTTGGTCGATGTCACTCCAAGCGATGTTACGGGTGTTTTTACCGCTTTTATAATTCACACCGTTAGCGTCAACATGAAAAACCACTTTGCTGCCAAAGCTCATGCTGAATGTTTGTCGCCATAACCACCAGGTTCTCTTAAAGTAAACACTCAGCGCCTCAATAATACTCAGAACAATAAAGAACCAACCAACGTAGCCGCTGGGTAGTAACTCAAATATAACTAAAACCACCCCAAAAATAAGAAAAAGTATTCCTTTTAAATAGGCTTTTGGAAATTCAGCAGGACGGCTAGTTTGATCATAACACTCGGTATAAAAGGACTTGTCGAGGGTGTATTCTATGGTGAAATCAAAATCTTTAGACATATGTGGCTACTTTGAGGTTTTCTATGAATGAGTATCCCATGCTGCGACCTCGCAACGCGAGTATTGTATAGCTTCTCGGTGCTTTTCTTTAGCTGTTTTGATCCTATTTTGTAAATCAATAATACCGACAGGGTCTACTCTCAGCATAGCCAGTTCGCTATCCAAATCGGTATTTGGACTCTGAAACTACAAGCCCGTGAAACGGATTAATGGTTGCCCTTCTTAACGAGGCTATCGCTAGCTGTCCCCTAATTAGTTACTTGGTTGAATGACGCCAGTCTGGCATCATGCGCGAAAGAACGCCGTGGTCAGTCAACGGTACTCAGTCAACGGCACAAAGAGTGTGAAGGTAGTCAGTGTTAGAAAACAGCCAACAATTAAGTAACAGTTACGACGAGCATGGTTACTTTGTTCTCAGAAATTATTTCGATGAAACTCAAATTGCATCGCTTAGAAAAGTGGTATTGAAATTCCATGAATTATGGAAAGCAGACAACGAAGAATTCTATCAAGAAGAAGCGTTTAACTCGTCTTTAATTACGGGAAGTGAATACTTGCCCAGCGACGATAGAGCCATACTTTTTGACTTCATCAGCTCCCAAAAAATCATGGAAGTGGTCGATGCGGTAATACCGGAAAACCCCGCGTTCATGAATACGCAACTGTTCTTCAACCCTGTGAGTCCGCAGCAAAAAGACTTCTGGCATCGTGACTGTCAATATGACTATGACATTGAAGACCAAATGAAAGTCATACTAGAAACGCAAGTGTTGCACCTTCGCATACCCTTATTTGATGAGCCAGGTATGGAGATCATCCCCGGAACGCACAAGCGATGGGACAATGAAGAAGAGTACAATGTTCGTCAAGAAGTGAATGGCAAAGTGAGCAATGATAACATCTCTGGCGGTAAGCAGATTGCGTTAGCGGCGGGCGACTTATTGGTGTTTTCAGCAGATATGATCCACCGAGGTCTATACGGATTGGATCGTTTGGCGCTGGATATTTTGATTTTTGATTCAGCGGCTGATTATGTCGACTACGTCGATGATGATTGCTTACCCACTCAATCAATGCTCAATAATCTTGCTGACCCAAGATTATTTATGAATACGCTACACCTGAAGTCGATGCAGTGTTCTTCATAAATCGATATTCCGATTACTCGGATTAAAAAATGCAATAAATTACGCTACCAAAAATGCGATACAAATTTTATGTATCGCCCTTTGGCTATAACGCGACCTTGGACAAAAACGTGTTTCAAGTTGGCCTAGTGAACGTCTGGAAATGGCACAGAATTACCGCCTTTAACAACTAAATCTCTACTACGTTCTCCCCCTGATAGTGATAGAATCTCCGTTTCAGAATTACCGAGAAACTAGGTATTTATAAAAATGTTTATCCATCATGTTAACGGCATCGACTGGCTGGTTATTACCGCTTTTGAAGAACTGAAAACTCTATTTATTGAAGAAGCCGGAGCGATCCCCTCTTGCTTCTCTACCGCCAGCGAATTGAACCTGATTGATCAAGCAAAGCGCACTTATGGATATTTGCCTACACTCAGCGGCGTAATCACCGATACCGGCACTTTTCAAAGCCAAGGTAACGAAGAAGATTTGAACCCACAGCTTGCCTGCCTAGTTGAGGGGCGTGGTCGGGTGTTTATCTATCACGGCGGCTTTGTGGCTTTTGTGGATGACGAGCAAACCTTTATTACCCGAATGGACTGAAAGTTATTCAGTAAGTTGAAATCGGAGAATTGGCATCCCTAGCAAGGAATGGGGCAAAACTGAGTTAACTAAACAGCAAAAAAAAGGGGCCAACGGCCCCAACTAAAGTAACAAAGGAAAACACGAGATAGAGTAAAATTAACTTCGTGACAGTGTTTCTAACCAACGGGTGAGTAGATTCAGCGAGGCCTGCTGGCGATAGGTCGCTGTCGATCGTTGATCGTCTATTGGGCGAATGATTTCGCGATAACAATCAACAACCTGACCAATAAATTTCGGTTTAGCCAATGTTTCCAATGACCGACCAATAACCAAAGACTCCAATTCGCGGCTACGCACCACTGTGGGTCCAACCGCACCGAATGCAACACGCCAATCCTCTATCACCGGCGCTTTCTTTGGAAAACGCTTGATACGAGCCAAGCCAGCTACTGATAACTTGCTTAGCGCATTAGCCGCTCTTGTCCCCACTTTGTGGTAAAACACTTCTGGCAAATCATAGTGTGGAATAATGATATGAGTGAGCATTTCATCAGGCTTTAGCGCGGTAACCCTTGGCGCTAAAATGAAATCTTTCAGTGGCATCTCCCTTTGTCCATGAATGGATGACAAAACAACGTGCGCATCTAGCGCATACAAAGCAGGCAATGAATCCGCAGCAGGCGACGCATTGCAAATATTCCCTGCTAATGTGGCACGATTACGTAAGGCGGGTGCCGCAATTTTAGCGACGCTTTGACGAAGAATCGAAGGCACCAAGGGATTGCGTTCAATATCGGCCAGAACAACACCAGAGCCAATATATAAAGCTTGCTCTTGATTGTTCTCATCTTCGTGATCGGTTGTCAAAATGTATTGTAATTCATCGATGCTATCGACAAACAATACATCGTCCTCAAATCGAGGCGACATCCCTGCCCTAACACCATGCTGAACCATCAGATCAGTGCCCCCAGAGAACACTGTCATCTTGCCTGTCGACAAGGTATCCAATGCCTGTGCCAGCGTTTCAGGCCGATAGACGTTTACCATAAGCCCTCTCCTTTTTGCGCGGCGATCTTGGCGGCTTCAACAATCATCCCATAGCCCGTACAGCGACAAAGATTGCCTGAAATAGCAGTACGAATAGTATGTTCAGAAGGATTAGGATCAACCTCAAGCAAGGCATAAAGCGCTAAGACCATCCCTGGGGTACAGAACCCGCACTGAACCCCTTTTGCCTCGAGCAAGGCATTGATCACGCACAAGCCTTTTTCGGTCTGCCGTAACCCCTCAAGCGTCATGACATCACCGCCCTCAACTTGACTGACAGGCATCATGCAAGCATTGACCAATCGTCCATTGAACAGCACAGAACATGCGCCACACTCCCCCTCACCACAACCTTCTTTGGTTGCAGTTTGCCCCATAGTGCCGCGTAAGGTATGAAGCAGCGACTGCATTGGTTCAACGTCTACAGCGACAAGATCGCTATTAAGGTAGAATTCAATCTTCATTGATAGGATCTCCATTGCCAGCACTTATTGTCTTAATTTGAGTGCTCTTTCCATCAGCAAGTGCCTCACACACTTTTTCTGGCGTAACAGGTATTGATGAGAGTGGTACACCAATGGCATTCTCAACCGCAGCAGAAAATGCAGCAGCACCACCATTATGCGTCAGCTCACCACCACCTTTGGCACCATTTGGCCCATATGGGTACGGGTTATCAACAAGTGCACTGCCAATAGCTGGAACATCAAGCGCTGTCGGGATAACATAATCGGCCATTGAGCGTTGAGCAAAAACGCCATCTTGGGTGAGCTCTAATTTCTCACAACTGCCATAACCCAGCGCCTGCACCAAACCGCCTTCAATCTGGCCTCTAAAAATCGTACCGTCGATAGCCTTACCTATGTCATATACCGCCCAGGCGCCAGTAATTTCAGCTTCACCTGTTGCCATATCAACCTCAACTTCGACCACGTTGGCGCCGTAGCTGGTTGCTTGGTAGGCATTACCTTGGTAAGTATCTTGATTCCACTGGTGATAGTCAGGCTTACAGTAAACCTCTTCTATCTGTTGCCGCTCTCCTTCTAACCAGGTTTTTTTAAGCTTTTTCGCGGCTTTTTCGAGGATATAGCCGACGATCAAGATCGAACGTGAAGCCACTGTCGGGCCAGAATCGGGAACTATTCCTGTATCGGGCACTGCAACCTGAACAAGATCTATGGGTTTATTGAGAGTATCTGCCACGATTTTACGGAATGTCAGGCTTAGCCCTTGGCCTATGTCGGTATTAGACGCTAGGATTTGCACCGTACCGTCAGGCTCTTTAACCAATTTGACTTTGGCTCTGACTAGCGTGTCTTCCAAATCACCCGCAAAACCACAGCCATGCTGGAATATCGCTAATCCTATACCTTTGCTTTTGCCTTTAAGACGATCAGGGTGTGTTTCTTCCATTTGGCTAAATTCGGCGGATTTGCGCTGATAATCCGACATATCGAGCACTTTTTGCAGCATCTCATCAAGCACTAACTCACCGAATATTTCAGCGCCAGTTAGAGATTGGGATTGAGATGTCAGCATATGCTGTTGTTTGAAAGTGACAGGATCAGCATCAATTTTTTTGGCGACGTGGTGAATGTGGGTTTCCATACAGAAGCAGTTTTGTGGTGAACCAAACCCACGGAAAGCCCCCGTCGGCACGGTATTCGTTGCCCAAGCATGGCCTTCAACACGGACATTGGGAATGTCGTACACATTGGTTGCCGTTGTGATGGTTCGTTGCAATACGATGCCCGATAAGCTCAGGTAGGCGCCGGCATTAACATCGAACTTGATATCCATGGCAACAATCTTGCCATTAGCATCAACACCGGTTTTATAATGGAAAGTGACAGGATGACGCTTAGAGGTGGTGGCAATATCTTCCCCACGTTCAAAGATAAGCCTGATTGGTTGTTGCAACTTTTCGACAGCAACGGCTAATGGCGCTGCAAGCACATCAGGAAAGTCTTCCTTACCGCCAAATCCGCCACCGGTTGGACATTGGATCGCCCTAACATTGTCATGGCCCAGTACAACCGCCATAGTATGGTGCACATACCAAGGGCACTGCATAGAGCCTTCGAGTACCACTTTGCCCTCTTTTAGATAGCAAACCGCCCCTTGCGTTTCTAGGTAGATATGCTCCTGATAACTCGTAGAGCAGGTCTCTTCAATAATGGTGACCGCATTAGCGAAGCCAGATTGAATATCCCCTTTGGTCAGCGTATGGCTATCAAGAACATTGTTATCAGCGTGAATGGCACCGTCTTTCAGTGCCTTGGATTGCTCTATGGTATAGGCCGGTGTCAACGGCTCATAATCGACATGGATTTCATTGAGAAGTGAATCAACGACATCGGGATCAGGCCCGACGACTAAGTAGATCACCTGACCGACAAACCGCACTTCTTTCTCAGCAAACGCTGGCCAGTCGATTTCGACAATTGGCAGCACATTCTGTCCGGGAACATCATCTGCACCAAAAATATGGTAGCCGTCAGGCAAGGATGGAAGTGTTACCGATTTAATCAGCCCACGAGGGCAAGAAGAGCGATAAAACCGCCCTTCTAATAGCCCCTCGTAATGGCGATCGGCAATATATTTCGCAGCTCCTGTGGCTTCCTCCCACTTAAAGCGCGTATTTACCGTATCCATAACGGGATCTCACATTAATCCAACTTATCCATGGTTTGCCATAAACGCTTAGCGACCTTGCGAGCCTCTGCGTATATCGGCGCCACATCGAACGGGAACGCTCGATCTTCATAAACAAAGCGACCTTCAACCACCACGCTATTCACATTGCCCGCATTGAAACCAAAGGCAACATGACCCGCGAGGTTATCCGCAACCAATGGCGTCGGGCTGGTATAATCTAGGATGGTTAAATCCGCTTTATTGCCTGCATCTAGGCGACCGAATTTCGCGCCGAAGTTACGGGCCAAAATTTCATTACCGTTCCATAGATGACGCAAGAAACTGTCAGGCCATAACGGACCACCCGCATCACGATGTTTGAAGAAGGCGAACTTCAACTCTTCAAACATATCAGCCCCGATACCATCAGTACCCAGTGCGACATGCTGGAAGCGCGTCAGTTTGTCGTTGTAACCCACACTGTTGTTCATATTCGAACGGGCGTTGTGGACCAAGAAAGCGTTTTTACCGTTCAGAATGGCAATATCCTTATCGGATAAGAACAAACCGTGCGCCAGTAACGTCTTCTCGTTGATCAAGCCGAAACTATCTAAACGCTCAACAATGTCTTGGCTATAGTGGTGGTGGCTATGGGTCACGTCATAACGATCTTCTGCCACATGAACATGGATCCCACGACCCGTAGCCTGTACCGCTTCAGCCATCATAGACAGGCCGTCGTTGGTGACGGTAAACGGCGCATGTGCACCGATATGGGCTTCGACTAAGTAAGGTTCTTCACCCTTCTCCTTCGCACTGTCAATCAACTGGGCAAACGCGATATTTTCTTCAACGCCTGCCACCATTTCTTTCATGCCGTGGTTACGATCAGTGGTTTCAAAGCAAGTCATGCCACGCAAGCCCGCCTTCATGAACCCTTGACGCAAGGTGCTCAGAGAGCCTGCGATATAGTTTGGCGATGCATGATGATCAATCACCGACGAACAACCGCACTTGATAGCTTCGAGTGAACAAATCAAGCCGCTGTAGTACACCGCTTCTTCATCCAACGCTCGGTCCATTCGCCACCACAGGTTCTTCAGTATCGAAATGAAGTCAGGGCTTGGCTTGATATCTGCCATGATCCCGCGCGCTAATCCCGAGTAGAAGTGATTGTGAGAGCAGACAATGCCCGGCATAACCAGTTTTCCGGCCATATCCTTGATGACGGCATCAGGGTAGTTAGCAGCCAAATTGGCTCCAACTTCCTTGATTTTATCGCCATCAATAACAATATCGACGCCTTCTTTGATCAGTGCAGGCTCAAACTGCACCGCTGTTGCGTTTCTGAGTACTAACATTCCCTGACTCCTCACTAAACGTCTACTTTGCCAAGCAGGTAGCTGTGGTTAGCCATGACATAGTTAATAATCGTCGCTTCATCAGCTAGCGATTCTGGCATGTCCACGTTGCCCTGCTCATTAATACGGAAGGAATAAATCTCACTGTGACTGCGAACCAACACTTCCTCACCATCAACGAAGAATCCGGTATTAGTGCTGTTGGCAAAGTCTTCACGCAAGTTGAATAGCGTGAACTTGTCTTTGTACGGCTTGCTATCCCATGGGCAGAACTGAGCACAGTTACCACATTCATTACAGTACGCATCTAGGTGTAATGTCTGGAACTGGTCACGGAAGCCTGGAATTGGCAGCGAAATATTGGCACGGTTCGGACAGACATCGACACACTTGCTACAAATGTACGAACATTCCAAACAGCGTTTTGCTTCTTGATCGATGAACTCCTCACGGTCCGCTTCTTCCAGCTGATTCGCTGCAATTAACTTAACCTGGATATCACCTTTACGCGCGTATACCGCTTCTACCTGAACATCAGATTTAGCGTCAAGTTGTTCATCGGCCTGTGCTTCACGGGCCAGAATAGCGGTTGCCGCTTTACGGCCACCTGAGATTGCCGACACGATTGACGATGGACCTGTATGGGCATCACCCATCAAGAACACATTTTCAACCTCTGTTTCACAGCTCTCTTTGTCGACAACTGGCCAGCCGTCTGTTCCCATCGGGATCCCCATGCGAGAAAGCACTTCGCAGTTCGACTGCTCACCCACCGCAGTGATCAAGGCATCCACCTGAAGCTCAATCGTCATGTCTGTGGCAACAGGGCGGCGACGTCCTTTTTCATCCGGCTCACCCAATTCCATTACACGTGCGGTCAACTTACCATTGGCCTCAAACTGCTCTGGATTGGTCAAGAACATGAACTGCACGCCATCTTCCACGGCTTCTTCATATTCTTCTTTGTAGGCAGGCATTTCCGCGATAGTACGGCGATAAAGAATCGTCACCTTCTCAACACCCGGTACTTTCAATGCAGCACGGGCACTGTCCATTGCGGTGTTACCTGCACCCACAACGGCCACATGTTTACCTAACTGCTGCAGTTCGCCATCATTGAAGCTGCGTAGGAATTCCAGCGACTTGAAGATATTGGTGTTACCACCAGCCAATGCAATTGGGTTGCCCTTATCTGCACCTATACCCAAGCAGACATATTTGAAACCACTTTGTTTAAGTGCATCGACTGTCAGCTCTGGGTTGCAGCCGTACTCAATATTCACCCCGTGATCTTTCACGAACTGGATATCGTGTTCTATCGCTTCAGCAGGAATACGGAACTGAGGGATAATATTTTTCACCACCCCACCAGCATTTTTTTCTCTCTCAAACACGGTGACAGGGTGACCCGCACGCGCCATGAAGTAAGCAGCAGAAAGTCCTGCAGGACCAGCACCGATCACCGCTACTGGGTGTTTGGCCGTATCTAGGCTTGGCTCATGCCATTTAGACTTGTACTCATCCCAGCCTTTGGACAAGGCGATTTTCTTCATCTCACGGATATTCAGCGCACCTTCGTAATCACGACGGGTACAGTTGTACTGACACTGGTGATCACAGATATGGCCGGTGATAGAAGGCAATGCATTACGGGCATAGATGACTTCGAGCGCTTCGGTGTACTTATGCTCGCCCATCAAACGGATATATTCAGGAATATCTTGGCTGATAGGACACGCAGTCACACAAGGTGCGACATAACAGTCAGTCAGCGGCACGGCTTTCTTGACACTGATTTCTTCAGGACCACGCCATTGTTTTTGGACATAATCAGCATCTAATGATTTTGCCGCTAATGCTTCTAGCTTGACCAAGTCGACCTTGCCCATGCCCCACTCGTCGCTGCCTTCTAGCTCTTTGGCACAATCGGCCAAACGAAGGTAACCACCAGGTTTAAGCAAATCAGTCGCCATAGTGATAGGACGGATCCCCGCTTCGAAGATCTCGCGGATATTGAATTTGCTGGCACCACCAGAGTATGAGATTGGCAGTGTGCCGTTGAATTCGCGGGACAGTTCTAACGCCACATTGATAGACAGCGGGAACAAGGCACGGCCAGACATGTACATTTCTTTATCAGGCAGGCGCCCTTTTTTATTTAGAGTCCCTAGGGTGTTGGTGAGCTTGACACCAAAGCCGATGCCTTTCTCTTTGCCTAGGTCAACCAAACGGTGCAGCATCTCTTTAGCCGCTTCGATTTGTAGATCGTGGCTGAAAGACTCTTCGCTCAGTGCGACATAATCAAAGCCAGCATTGTCGAGGATCCCACGGACACGCTCAAAACCCAATAACGTCGGATTCAGCTTAACGAATGTATTGATCCCCTTTTCTTCAATCATATAGCGACAAATCGCTTCAATTTCATGAGGAGGACAACCGTGCATAGTAGAAAGGGTGACACCACGGGTTAACTGGGCAGGAATCGCATCGATCATGGCATTCAAATGATCGCGTTTTTCTTCTAGCTGATACTCACGAATAAACTCGGGATCTTGGATGAAGGCTTTCAGCTCGTTGGTATAGCTGGCAAAATTGGGGTGCTCACTCGCATCGAGCATATCGTGGATATATTTCTGCATTGGTGGAGTCTGGATCCCAGACAAGTCATAACCCACACTCATATTGAAGATAAATGACTTATTCTCACCGTCTGTTCGCGGCGCAAAGACTTCTTGCAGTAAGTGCAAGGCAATCCATGCCTTCAGATACTCATCATACGCTTTAATAAGGGTAAATTCGGTCGACCATTCGGTATTGAAACACTCATCTTCCGCATCGATACATGGCTTTGCTAGCTCAAGTTGGTCGAGCTTCTGGACGGTTTTCAGCTCCATGAAACGGCCACCCGCCAACCATGATGTAATGATATTCTGGGCAAGTTGAGTATGTGGTCCAGCTGCTGGGCCAACAGGGGTTTCACAGTACTCTCCCCATACCGACAGCGAAGTGTTGCTCGCTTTGCGGTAGAACTGTTTTTCTGGAATACCAAAGATAGATTTACTTTGCTTATATTCACTAAACATTCGGTTAAGTAGCTCACCGAACGGAACGGGACGCATGATGTCTCCCATGATAGATCTCCTTGATGTTATTCTTTTTCTTCTAGGCACGTTTATTTACACAATGTGTAGGGCAAAAGCGTATAAATACGTTAATAGCTAAAGAGCAACTACTAAGCCAAACTTTTTAACATTATTAAAACCT